>CAYYSS010000135.1:0-7197 GCA_964474325.1 uncultured Nitrospirota bacterium | reverse complement strand
GAAAGTGCGGAATGTACGACGTAGCGGCCCCACCGGTCAGAATAATCGATCAATCTCCGCGAGCCTTCGTCGGTAGAGTTTCCCTACCTCCCGGGGAGACAAGGTCGACCGTATATGTTTCGACGCGGCCAGACCGATTGAACGACGGAAGATATCATCCGCCACGATTTTTTTCATGTACCACGCGGCATGGTCGATATTGGGCTCGGCCCATTTTTGCCCCCGGGTATACGGTCCATAATCCTTTTCGAGTTTCTTCAGTTCGTAATCGACGAGGCACCCCGTGCCCGCGGTCATAAAGTCCACATTTCCGGACCAATTAGTGGCGATGACAGGCTTTCCCAAATACATGCACTCCGCAAGCGCAAATCCGAACCCTTCCGAACGGTGAAGAGAAATGAAGGTATCACAGACTGATTCCAGACCATAGATATCCGGTCGGGACAGGGTCCCATCGATGAAAAATATATTCGTGCGTCCGGCTAAGTATTCTTTAATCCGCGCCCGCCCTTCCCTGTCTATATCGGCATTCTGCGTTTTAATAACCAGACCGGCCGTGCCGGATTCGGGAAACGCCTTTAAAAAAGCCTCGATGGCGGCCTCGGGATTCTTGCGAGCGTGAACCGAACGGAAATCATACATCACAAGGAAAAGAAAGAGATCTTCGGGCAGGCCGAAATATTTCCTGGAAACGTTCTCCGGCACGGAGAAGTCGATTGCGTGGGGAATGCGAACAACCGGTACCGGCGAACGCTTTGCAACCGCGTCCACAATGAACTGGGAGGGGCACCAGACTTCGTCAACCACTTCGAACGCCGGAAGCCATTGCTTCGGGAATTCCGACAATTCCCACGCCCAGAACCCGATGTTATATCGCCCTTCATAAAATTGAAGCCCCAAGGCCTCTTTAACGAAGATCGTCTGGTCCGCGTTGACATGAAACACGTTAACCCGATAGGGATTGTGCGATTCCGTCCGCGCTACTATGGAAAAGTCCGAAGCGCGCCCCACGCTCAGATCACTGCAATCGACAACAGCAACGCCGAGGTCCGCCGCATCCGCACACTTTACGGCAACCCGGGCGGATTCCCCGACCCCGCTTTCGGTCCTCACGTATCCGACAATGTTAAGCCCACCGCGCAGCAACAGATCTTTCTGCTGCGCCACGTCATGTGAACTCCGGAGATCCATGACAACCCTGTCGTCAACCCGAATATGGGTCAACCGCAGGGCCAACTCCCGAGCATCCTCACCGACACCGATATCCTTCGGCCGGAACACTCGGTCAGACACGAGGCGCACCCGCGGCACGACCGGAGAACGCCCCAGATAATGCTCTATTTCAAAGGAACCGCTCCCATCCAAGATTAACGTCGTACCCTCTTCACCCGGCTCGCCGACCGTCAAAGTAACTACGGCATTTCCCCGCATTTTTCGGTGCGATCCTATGTCGACATCTCCCTCGATCCTAACCGTGCCCCCAAGGGAGGGTGCCAACGGGCACCGGCTGGTTCTTCCCATCCAGGCACCGCCCCGCTCACGTTCAGCGTCGCTTTGAGGATAGAAGCCGGCAAATACGTCAGGGTCCCATTCATCGCGAAAATCCGCGATCACCACATCATCGGCAACGACACGAAATATTATTACCGACAGTTCCCGCCGGTCATCACTTTCGCCGATCTCATAGGGCACGAAAACATCGCTGGCCCTTAATATCAGCCACCGCGGCGGGAAAAGCATCGACAGGTTTTCATCCAGACGGAACGCTCCGGCTTCCGTTATCTCGATAGTAGTACGCGCACCGGCAGCCCCTTCCAGCGACAACGTGATCGGACCATCCCCTCCCTCGGCGCCTGCATGGTGCTCTTTATCAAAAAAACCTTCTACATATAGTCGCTTTCCCCTTCCGGACGGCAGCCAGAACGTCACTTCACGCCCCATCCACGCAAACCCCTGCGCGCGTTCCTCAACGCTCTGTTCGTATAAGCCCTCGATGCCCCTTTGCTGGAAAAGATCAGACCTGGTCTGCATCCGCCGCTCGCGCACGTCCCGGGAAAACCCCGCCAGCAGTGGTCTCGTAGCTCGCCGAAAGGTACCGACGATATTATGGAGGAGATGCTTCATTCAGTCATGGTTTGGACCGACGCACAACACTACGATAACGGATAATCTGTTCGAATGTCATACGAACACTACTTTAACAACCCTTCTGACGTCTTTGCCCATAATTTCAATCCGCAACGGAATTTCCGGCTATGTGCGTTGTTTGTCTCCCTTCGGTCACAGCTCCAACGCCATGTCGGGATGGTTGGCCATTTACCATGCGGATCCTCTTGCCCGTGCCGCGGCTGAAACTAACCGTCGCACGCTATGTCTTCCCGGTAGCACTCGATAACCTCGGCAGCAGTTCCCGCAGCAACAACCGTTCCGTTTTTGAGATAAATCACCCGCCCGCACATGCGTTGGACGGATTCCAGCGCATGCGAAACAAACACAAAAGTCTTACCTTTTTTTTGTAATGCCAACATTCTTTCTTGGCTTTTCTTCTTGAAATTTTCGTCACCTACGGCAAATATTTCGTCGAGAAGAGTGATTTCCGGCTCGACATGCACCGCAACTGAGAAACCGAGTCGTGCCGCCATTCCCGAAGAGTAGCTCTTCAGAGGAGAATCAATAAACTCGCCGAGTTCCGAAAATCTGACGATAGACTCAAAGCGTTTGTTAATTTCGTTCCGGCTGAGACCAAACATAGCTCCGGCCAGATAAACATTATCCCGGCCGCTAAGTTTCGGGTGGAACCCGGTCCCCAGCTGCAGAAGCCCAACCTGCCCCCGTCTGATCACGGAACCTTCGTCAGGCTCATAAATCCCCGCAAGAACTTGAAGCAGAGTACTCTTCCCTGCGCCGTTTCTACCGATAATTCCCAGGAATTCCCCCTCTTCGACCTCGAACGACACATCCCGCAATGCCCAGAACGGCTCTGTTCGCGCCTTATGGGATTTCGTGGAATCTCCTCGCGTAAAAAACCTGCCCATCACCTTCTCGAGAGCAGACACACTCGACTCCTTACGCAGAAAAAAACGCACCCCCACATTTTCAATAGAGATAACAGCCATATCGCGTTCTCGCTATAGCCTTTTTACCATCATGTTTTCGTGCCTCTTGAAGAAAATATATCCAAAAATAAATACAATACACGATGTTCCAACCGTTGCGATGATATAAAGCGCTTTGGGGAAGGCACTCCCCATGAACGAAGCGCGAATACATCCGAAGGCAACAGCGACCGGATTCAAAAACATGTAAACATCCATATACTCGGCGGGAATGCGTCCCTCAACCGAATACATTACCGGGCAAAGAAAAAACCAGAGCTGAGTTCCCACCGGCACGACATACGATAGATCGAGAAAATATACGTTAATGCAAGAGAAGAAAAGAGCCACGCCGGCCGCAAGGATCACGAGGCAAAGTATAGGCAGCGGCAACAACAATACTTTAATAGTCATTGGAATTCCAAACGCGAGCGCCACAAACAGTAAGATTATGAGCCCGAGAACAAGATCCACTGTCTTCGAGAGCACATGGGCTATGGGGAAAATTTCCCGCGGATAATAAACCCTTCTTATCAGTGCAGCGTTCCGCGTGATAACAGTCACCGAACCGTTCGCACTGGATGCAATATATTTCCAGGGGACCAGACCGGTAAGGAGGTAGATGGGATAGTATTCCATCTTACTTACCTTCAGAATGACATCAAAGACGAGTATAAAGACGCCCATATATAGGAGCGGGTCCAACCACGCCCACAGGTAACCGAAAAAGGAATCTTTGTATTGGACCTTGAGATCCCGGACCACGAGGGCCTTGATCAGTTCCCGGTACCTATAAAGCTCGAGCAGGTGTTTCACGCGTCCCCGAAGGTATCCGACGACAATGCGTTCTTCGCCGCGTTCTGTTCCGCTTCCTTCTTGCTCCGCCCGGTACCGCGGCCGCCGGCCGTTTCGCCGATCAGGACGTCCACGGTAAAGGTCCGTTCGTGATCGGGACCGGACTCTTCAATGAGCCGGTACACCGGCGTCGTGCCAAGCCGGGCCTGGGTCTGCTCCTGGAGTTCACTCTTGAAGTCCCGGATCAACGCGTCTTCCCCGGCACACAACGACGACTCGAGTCCCCGGCGGACAACGTCCCGCGCGGTCTCCCAGCCGGCGTCGAGATACACGGCGGCGATCACCGCCTCCATGGCGTCGGAGAGAATCGAGGGCTTTTCCCGCCCCCCGGTCCGGTCTTCGCCTTTTCCAAGCCGGAGGGCCGGTCCCAGATTGATCGACCGCGCCCACGCGGCCAGGGCGGCCTCCTGCACGACGCCCGATCTTCTGCGCGACAGCGTCCCTTCGTCCTCGCCGGGCAAGGTCTCGAACAGAAACTCGCTGACGGCGAGTTCCAGTACCGCGTCACCGAGAAATTCGAGCCGTTCGTTATACGTTCCGCCTTCCTCCGGGTGCTCGTGGGCGTATGTGCGGTGGGTCAGGGCCTCGGCGAGGAGCGAACGATCCTTGAACCTATGGCCCAGCGCTTGCTCGACTTCAGCCGTCGTATCGGCGGAAGACAAGGCAGGCATTGGTTCCTCCAAAACCGAATGAGTTCGACACACTGACATTCACGTTCCTGCTCCTCGCCTCGTTCGGCGCGTAGTCGAGATCACATTCGGGATCCGGGTTTTGCAGATTAATCGTGGGCGGAATCAGGTTGTCGCGGATCGCAAGGAGGGCCGCGATTCCCTCGACGCCGCCGGCCGCTCCGAGAAGATGGCCGGTCATGGATTTCGTGGAACTTACAACGAGTTTCCGGGCGTGGTCCCCGAACACCGTCTTGATAGCAGCGGTTTCCAGCTCGTCGCCGTACTTCGTGGAGGTGCCGTGGGCGTTGATGTAGTCCACGGCCTCGGGGCCGATACCCGCGTCTTTCAGCGCCAGGGACATGCACCGGGCCGCGCCCTCACCCTCCGGCGCCGGTGACGAGATGTGGTAGGCGTCGGAGGTCATGGCGTACCCCACGACTTCGCCGTAAATCTTCGCCCCCCGGGCCCGGGCGTGTTCGAGTTCTTCCAGAACGACGATCCCGGCGCCCTCGCCCATTACGAACCCGTCCCTGTCGGCATCGAACGGGCGGCTGGCCCGCTCGGGCTCGTCGTTTCGCGTGGACAGGGCTTTCATGGCGTTAAACCCGCCGATACCGAGCGGCGTGATCACCGACTCGGCCCCGCCGGCGATCATGGCGTCGGCCTCTCCCCGCTGGATAATCCGGAAGGAGTCCCCGATACAGTGGCTCCCCGTGGCACAGGCCGTCACCGCGGAAGAATTCGGGCCCTTCGCACCACTGCGGATCGAAATCTGCCCGGCCGCCAGATTGATGATAACGGCGGGGATGAAAAACGGGGTGATCCGCCGCGGTCCCCGTTCCAGGTAGACCTTATGATACTGTTCGATAAAACGGAGGCCGCCGATACCGGAACCTACATCCACGCCCACCCGTTCGGCGTTTTCGTCGCTGATCTCGAGGCCCGCGTCTTTCACCGCCATATCGGCCGCGGCCACGGCAAAGTGGATGAAGCGGTCCATCTTCTTTACTTCCTTGGGTTCGATGAAGCTTTCGGGGTCGAACCCCTCGACCTCTCCGGCGATCCGGGTGGGCAGATCACTCGCGTCAAACTGCGTAATCCGCCGGATGCCGGATGTTCCGGCACAAAGGGCCCGCCACGAGGCCTCAAGCCCTATTCCCACGGGGGTGATCAACCCCGCGCCCGTGACAACTACGCGCCGTGCCATTCCGTCCCAAGGCGGCCTTGGAGCCGTACCCAAAAACCGGGCCTTCGTACCCGGACGAAAACTTCTCTGCACATTGCAAAGTCGGATCGACCCTTCGTCGAGAAGACCCGACTCGGGAAGTTGCGGTTAAAGAAACTAATGCCCCGCATGAAAGGTTCGGGGATCAGCCCTGTTTCCCCTTGATGTAACTGACGGCGTCCTTGACCTTCGTGATTTTCTCGGCGTCTTCATCGGGAATCTCGATCCCGAACTCCTCCTCAAACGCCATGACCAATTCCACCGTGTCCAGGGAATCCGCTCCCAGATCTTCTACGAAAGAGGCCTCGTCCGTCACCTTCGACGCGTCCACACCAAGCTGTTTCGAAATAATTTCTTTTACCTTGTCTTCCATCGTTCTGACTCCCTCCCTTGTTTAGGATAGTTTATAAAATTCTACGTTCAAAAAAGCCGTTTTCCGACTTCTGGCTTCTGATTACATGTACATCCCGCCGTTTACGTGGATAACCTGCCCCGTAATATACCCTGCCCCGGGGGACACAAAAAACAACACCGCGTCGGCGACGTCGTCGGCCGTACCGAATCTGCCGAGCGGTATCGCCGCCTGCATCTCTTCTTTCACCTTTTCGGAAAGCACATCCGTCATGGCGGTCTGGATAAACCCCGGGGCAACCGCGTTTACGGTAATATTTCTTCCCGCATACTCCCGCGCCACGGTCTTCGTCAGCCCCACGATACCCGCCTTCGAGGCGGCGTAATTGCACTGGCCGGGATTCCCCATAAACGCCACCACCGAGGCAATGCTCACGATCCTGCCCGATCTCTGCTTGGCCATGACCTTGACGGCCTCTTTCGTGCAAAGAAAGGTCCCTTTAAGATTAATATTGATAACGGCGTCCCAGTCATCATCCTTCATGCGCATGAGAAGCCCGTCCTTGGTGATACCGGCGTTATTGACCAGTATATCCAGCCGCCCCATGTCGTCAACGATTTTTTTCATCGCCTGCGCCACGTCCGAAGCCTGGGCCACGTCGAATTTGACTGCCAGGGACCGTACCCCCAGCCCCGAGACTTCCTTGGCCGTTTCCTCGGCCCGCTCCAGGTTTACATCCGAAACCACCACATCGGCTCCCGCCCCGGCGAGCCTGAGCGCAATCGCCCTGCCGATACCCTGGGCCCCGCCCGTAACCAACGCCACCTGATTTTTCAACGTCACGTCCACGCCTCCCTTAGGGTTTACCCTTAGTCCCGCCCCACGCCCGCGGCGCCGGCAACCTCCCGCACCTCAACCGGGGCGTCTGCCCCGTGCACCAGCGCGCAAGGAAGGATTTTCTTCACCAAACCCTGGAGTACCCGCCCCGGGCCCACTTCG
>CAYYSS010000134.1:0-7221 GCA_964474325.1 uncultured Nitrospirota bacterium | reverse complement strand
CGAATACAGATGCTCGTAAAGGCTGAAGGGTGTGCCCTGGTTCTCGCGGAACCCGACACGGGCGACATCCAACATTATCGAAGCACGTCCCGGCGTCTCTTTCCCGCCACCGGTACGTGGCTGGTCGGCGAGACTTTTCGCAAGGTGTACGAGGACTGGACACCCTTGCGGGTCAACGGACCCGAAATAGAAGGATTCCCCCCGCCTCTCTCGAATTTCCGATCCATCCTGGGTGTTCCCCTCGCGGCCGAGGACAGGATACGGGGCCTCGTCGTCGCCGTTAATGCCGAGTCCGGGGAATTCAACGAGGAGGATGAAGATCGCTTGATTAACTTCTCGTTTCAGGCATATCAAGCTGTGACCATCCACGAGGAAATCATGCGTATGGCCACGACCGACGGGCTCACCGGGCTGTTCAACCACCGCGTCTTTCAGGAACGGTTCGACGAGGAACTGGCCCGGGCGGCCCGCCACGGGCGACCCGTATCGCTCCTGCTTCTCGATATCGATCACTTTAAGTCCTTTAACGACACCTACGGCCACCAGGTCGGCGACGCGGTCCTGAAAAAGCTCTCGACCACGATACGGTCGTTACTCAGGAAAGAAGATACCGCGGCGCGATACGGGGGTGAGGAATTCGTCCTGATCTGCCCGGAGACCGATCAGAAAGGGGCACTGGACGTAGCTGAGCGGCTCAGGGAGACGATCGACAAAGAAGGATTTACCGTGCCGTCCCTGAACCGCCACGTGTCTCTTACCGTAAGTATCGGCGTGGCGTCGTTCCCCGAGGACGGCACTGACCGGGACCTGCTTATACAGCGTGCGGACCTGGCTCTGTACCGTGCCAAGAAGCAGGGCCGCAACCAGGTCGTCGGCTGGAAGGCCGGCGCGGAAGACGTGGTCTCCGCCACCCCCTGACGCGGACAAGCCGCTCCAGGGGACGGTCAGAGGCCGGAAGCCGGAAGTTCGTGCCGCCACAGGCGGCGGTTTTATTCGGCGGGTCCGCTTCCCTTACTATCGGCAATACCCCGACGTTCTATGTTTTTAAAACCTTGAACCCGGAACCTCGAACCTTGTTCTGTGCCGTCTTGAGCAGTTGTTTCTCTATGGGGTAGACTCCAGCATGGTACATATGCTTATTGCCCGGGCCGACGGAACGATCTACGACCATCCGGAGTTTGCCCTGGCCGGCCGTTCCGGGTTCGACGTGGTCCCGGTGAGCGACCGCGACCTCATGCCGCTTCCCCGGGGGAGCACCCTTTTTACAATACCTGACGCCCGGCCTCTGGGCTGGCAGAACAACAAAGTGCGCTGGGTCTCGGAGATGGACGGCGAAGCGGTGTCGGCGGTTGCGGCGTTTCTGCCGTCGGGGTATACCCGTACACTTCTGCCGGCGACCCTGTACGAGGTGCCCCCGGCCGAATATCTGCCGTTATGGTCGTATACCGCCGTCGGCATGGCGGAAAACGGAGCGTTCGTTGCGGCTGCGGTGCCGAGCGACCCCCTGCGGACCCGTTTCGACCCCTGCGACTACGACGATACGCCGCTTCCCGGTATCGTCCGGGAGCGACTCGGGCAAAGTCCGGATAACCGCCTTCTCCGCCATCTCGGACGGTGCGCCATGGAGTACCATTGTTTCGCGGCCAAGAACCTTTTTTTCGGCCGCTGGGAAGCGCCGCTGCCCACCGCTCCCGGATGTAACGCAAGGTGTATCGGCTGCATATCGCTTCAGCCCCCGGACGGGTGCGCGGCTTCCCACGAGCGTATTCCGTTCGTTCCGACGCCGGACGAGATAGCGGACACGGCGGTCGGGCATCTGGAGTCGGCCGAGGACGCGATCGTGAGTTTCGGGCAGGGATGCGAGGGGGAACCCCTCACCCAGGCGGACGCCATCGAGGAGGGAATCCGGGCGATCCGGTCGGCCACGGACCGGGGTACGATTCACCTCAACACGAACGGGTACGCACCCGAACGGATCCGGCACATGGCCCGGGCCGGTCTGGACTCGATCCGGATCAGCATGAGTTCCACGATCCGCCCGTTGTACGAGGCCTACCACAATCCCGTCGGCTACGAATTCAACCAGGTAACGGAATCCGTCCGGACCGCGGTCGACGCGGGTCTCTTTACGTCGATCAATCTCTTCGTCTTTCCCGGCGTAACCGACCGTGAAGCGGAACTCGAGTCCCTCGTCTCGCTCATCGGTGACAGCGGCCTCAACATGATACAAGCCAGGAACATGAATATCGATCCGGAACTCTACCTCAAGCACGTCCCAATTCCCGGAGGAGAGGCGCTCGGGGTCCGGACCTTCCTCAAAACCCTCCGCCGGGAATTCCCGTCCCTGGAGATCGGCTACTACAATCGCCCGAAACGGCTTTTCACGGAGCGTCTCTGCGAACAACTGCCGTGGTGAGAGTGATCGAAACGTTTGTGAGCATCCAGGGCGAGTCGACCCTGGCGGGACGGCCCTGCGCGTTTATCCGTACGGCCGGCTGTAACCTGCGTTGTACCTACTGCGATACCGCCTACAGCTTCGAAGGGGGCGTGGAGCGGACGGTTGACGACCTTGCGGCCTGGGCCCGGGAAACCGGGGTGGGGCTTGTGGAAATCACGGGGGGCGAGCCCCTGCTCCAGGCGGAGGTTCCCGAACTTGCCGCCAGGCTCATAGATATCGGCGTCGATGTCATGATCGAGACAAACGGTACGTGTTCCTTGAAAGAGATTCCCGATTCCGTTGTGAAGGTCGTCGATATAAAGACCCCGGGAAGCGGCCACGGGGCACCGCCTGATCCCGAAAACCTTGCTCGTCTCGGTCCGCGGGACAATATCAAGTTCGTCCTGACGTCCCGCGGGGACTACGACTGGGCCCGGACCCAATTAAATGCGTTTCGTCTGCCGGAGATCTGCGAAGTCCTGTTCTCGCCCGCAGAGGGCAGGCTTTCCCCCGGGGACCTGGCCTCGTGGATCCTGGAGGACCGCCTGCCGGTTCGATTTCAGCTTCAGCTTCATCGAATTATCTGGCCGGATCGGGATCGGGGAGTATAATGGAACGTTGCCGATACCCGGCGGCGGGCGTCGTTTTGTCGAAAACGACCGGAAAGGGAGGTCTGTATAGATGAGTAAAGCGAAGGTTTTTCAATTGCATCCGGAACGCCCCAATCCCCGTCAGATAAAAGGGGCGGTGGATGTTCTCCGGGCGGGCGGGATCATCGTCTATCCCACCGACACGGTCTATGGCCTCGGGTGCGATATACACAGGGCGGATGCCGTGGACCGTATCATGGCCCTCAAACGCCGGGACCAGAAGAAACCGTTTTCGTTTCTCTGTAAAGATCTTTCGCAGGTCAGCGAATATGCCGCGGTCTCCAACGTGGCCTATCGCGTCCTGCGGCAGTGTCTCCCGGGACCCTATACATTCATCCTTCCCTCGACACGCAAAACCCCGCGGGTACTCCAGTCGAAGCGGCGTACCGTGGGTATCCGGATAGCCGATCACGGCGTTCCCATGGCCCTCGTCGAGGCCCTCGGCTCTCCAATTCTCACCACCTCGGCAAATGTCTCTTCAGGGGAAACACCCGGTACTATCGACGGTCTTAAGGAGCTTTTCGGAAATAACGTCGATCTTTACCTGGAAGCAGGGCCCCTTTCGGGTGCTCCTTCATCGGTGGTTTCCCTGCTGGACGACCAGGTGGATGTCCTGCGCGAAGGCGCGGGAGACCTTTCGCTCTTTCTCTGACCTCCCGCCCATGCTCCGCGTCCGCGGGCTGAAGAAATCGTACGACGGCACAGGGGTTCTGAGGGGCGTCGATCTCGCCCTCGCCCCTGGGGAGTTTACGGCCCTTATGGGTGAAAGCGGTTCGGGGAAGTCAACCCTCCTGAACCTTGTCGCCGGGATCGACGTGCCGGATTCGGGGCTTATCGAGTTTAACGGCGTCTCGCTCAATACCCTTAACGACGACCAGCGGACCCGGCTCCGGCGCCGGCATATGGGTTTCATTTTTCAGTTTTTCAACCTCCTCGAAAATCTCACCGTTCGCGCCAACGTCGAGATTCCCCTCCATCTGAACGGTATTCCGACCGGACAGACCGTGGATCGCATACTCGAACGGGTCGGTCTTCTTCCACAGGGAGATTCCCCCGTATATCGTCTCTCGGGCGGTGAGCGCCAGCGGGTGGCTATTGCGCGGGCCGTGGTCCACGGCCCCGACCTCATCCTCGCGGACGAACCCACGGGCAGTCTCGACGCCGCTCATAGCGACGCCGTTCTCTCCCTGATCGCGGAGCTCGGCGCCGAGTCCCGGACAACCGTCCTCATGGCGACCCACTCGAACCGGGTTGCCGGGCGGGCCCACCGCATCGTGGTAATGGAGGACGGTCTGGTCCGTGACCTATAAGATTTACTGGCGGCTTGGAATCGAAACTCTTTGTACCGACCGGCGACGCACGGCGCTCTCGGTGTTCGGCGTCGCCCTCGGGGTAGCGCTCCTCTTTTCGATCCACCTGGCCACGTCCCGGGCCGGGCGGGATATCGAAGGCCAGGGAGGGCCGGTGAACAGGGCGCCGTTTGAGATCGTTTCCTACTTCGACCGGCCGATTGCCGACGCAACGTACGAAAAAATCCTCAAGACACTCCCCGACCGCGGGATACACTTCATACCTGTGGTCCGGGGAGAGGTCCCGGCGGAAGACGGCACCGTACTGCGAATATACGGCCTCGACATGGTGGCTTTGCCGTTTCTCCTGGACGGGACGCCCTCCGGCAGGCCGTCGGGCGCCCTCGATCTTTTACGGACGCCCACCCTCTGGGGATCGGCAGAGACACTGACGGGCCTTGGTCTCGACGAAAACGGCGGAACCGTAACGCTCCCGGGGCCGAGGGGGCCGGTTACCGTGCAGGTATTTTCGACGGAAGAGTGGGGCGGCTCCCCCCGGACGGCGGCGGGTTTTCTGGTTGGTGATATCGGGTGGGTTCGACCGCTTCTCGGCATGAAGGACGTTCTGTCGTCGATTCTCGTCGCCCCGCCGCCGGGGACCGGAGAAAGATTCCCGGACGAGTTACGACGGATATTGCCCGACGACCTTTACCTTCAGACACCGTCGGAAAGAATTCTCCGCACCAAGGAGGTTATTCGCGCCTTCCGCTATAACCTAACGGCCCTGAGCCTTATGGCGCTCATGGTCGGGATGTTTCTCGTGCATAACGCGCTCCGTGTTTCGGTCTCACGGCGGAGGACCGAAATCGGTGTGCTGAGGGTCCTGGGTATGACGCGCCTCCAGACGGCGGCACTTTTCGTTCTCGAAGGATGCGGAATCGGTGCTCTCGGGTCCCTGGCGGGTGTTGCCGTCGGCGGTGTCTTCGCCCGGTATGCAGTCGGCGGGGTGACGGCTACGATCCGGACTCTCTACGGAGTCGCCGTGGGGACGGTGGATCACGGGGCCTTCGGATTCGCCCTCTGGCCCCTTGGGGCAGGCATCCTTGCATCGGCGGCAGCCGCGTTCTTCCCCGCCCTGGAGGCGGCCCGTATCGACCCGGCGTTAACCGTTCGCCGGGGCGCGCTTGACGGCGGGGGAGGGCGTCAAAGGGCGAAGAAGGCCCTGCTGGGAGTCGCTCTCATCGTTACGGGGATTTCCATGGCGTTTTTCGTACGCATCACCACGTTTCCGTTTGCGGGATTCGCCGGGATTTTTCTCATGACCGTCGGCCTCGTGCTGACCGCCGGTTACGTACTGTCGGGGGCCGTAACGGTCGGCCGCGGACCGCTCCGCCGTCTCCTGGGTGTGGACGGTATCCTGGCCGCGGAAAGTCTTCGGGCCTCGGCGGGCAGGATGGCAATGGCGGTGGCGGCGGTCGCCGTCAGTCTCGGTTCCGCGGTCGGGATACTCATTCTTATCCACAGTTTCCGCACCTCGGTTCAGACGTGGATCGACGGGAATCTCTCGGCGGATCTCTACCTCAAACCCGCCGCGTGCCAGGGCCGGGTCTTCTGCGATGAGACTCTGCCGGAAGATACTCTGCGGGATCTGAACGACCTCGACGGCATCCGGGACGTCTATGCCTTCCGGGGGTTTTCGTTCCGGTACGCCGGGCGGAACACTCACATCGGTTTCAGCGACATAGCGCTTCTCCGGAAATACTCCCGTCTCCGTTTCGTCGACGGGTCCGCGAAAGATACGGTCCTGGAACGTCTTCTCACCGAACGGAGCGTTATCGTATCCGAACCCTTCGCCTACCGGTTCGGGCTCGGGCGGGGCGATACGATCCGTGTACCCACACCACGGGGAGAAAAGGAGTTTTCCGTCGCGGGGGTCTACTACGACTACTCCACGGAACTGGGCTACGTTATCGCCGACCGCCGTTTCCTCAAAGAGGACTTCGGTCTCGGCGACGCGCATACCCTCGGGGTCTACCTGGACGGTACGGTCTCCATTGCCGAAATGCGCCGGAGAATAGACGCGGCATTTCCGGGCGGAACCTTTTTTACCCTTGAAAGCGGGGACCTCAGGTCCGCCGTGCTTTCCATATTCGACCGTACGTTTGCCGTAACGGAGGGTATTTATCTCATCGCACTGCTGATTGCGCTCCTCGGCGTGGCAGGCACCCTTTACAGCCGGATCCTGGACCGGCAAAGGGACTATGGCATACTCCGGTACCTGGGCATGGACCGACGGGGCGTCATGCGGGTCATTTTCGCCGAGACGTCGCTCGTTTCATTGAGCGGTACACTTCTGGGGTGCGCGTTCGGTGTCCTGCTCGGAGCCGTGCTGGTCTTTGTGGTCAACAAACAATCGTTCGGCTGGTCGGTATCGTTCGCCCTGCCGCCTGGCCGCCTGGTCCTCATGGCGGTCCTCATGACGGTCGTGACCACCGTGTCGGCCTGGGGGCCGTCCCGCACCGCCGCGCATCTACGCCCGGATCAGGTCGTGGCCCGGGAATAAAACAAAATGGTTTCCCGGTTGAAAAATATCCCTTTCAGGGGACAGAAAACAGATGTCAGAAGAAGTTTGTGCGCCTTCGGCGCAGACTCGGTTCACAATTCGCCGTTCACGGAACCTCGAACCTTGAACCCGGAACCCGGAACCCCTCCCGCCCATGGCCCATCGCCCATCCGTCAAGCCGTGCTGCGGATTTCATTGAGGCCGCCGGTCCCGTATGTTACGCCACTGTAAGGACATCCTGCATTCGATACACATCGTGTCCGTCCTGGTCACGATTGCGGT
>CAYYSS010000133.1:0-7223 GCA_964474325.1 uncultured Nitrospirota bacterium | reverse complement strand
AGGGGCGGCAAATAGAAAAAAGACGGGCCGCGAAAAGACAATGCCTTGGAGGAGGGTCATATGCTGGGAATGGTAGTTTCTGGTCTGGCTGTGGGGGTTGCGGCGGGATTCGTGCTCCAAAGGGGGCGATTCTGCATGAATTCCGCGTTTCGGGACACGATTTTTATTCAGGATTATACGTTTCTCAAAGCCTCGGTAATCGCGCTTCTCGTTGCGATGGTCGGGGCGAATCTGCTGGAGGACATCGGGCAGATCGAACAGTTGCGCAGGCAGGTCTTCGCACCGGTCGGCAATATCCTTGGCGGCTATATCTTCGGCCTGGGTATCGTGCTGGCCGGCGGATGCGGTTCCGGGGTCTGGTTCCGCGTGGGCGAAGGTCTCGTGTCGGCCTTCTTTACCGTCCTTGGATTCATGATCGCCATTACGGCCTCGCAGACGGGTATCCTGAGCCCGCTGGTTCAGGGTCTCCGGAGTTTCACCATCGGTCTTGACGAAGAAGGCGCCTTTGTAACCGGCGACGATATCGAAACGGATCTCACGCTCTACAACATATTCGGCGTCGATGAACTCTTCGGGATCCCTATCAAGTGGATCGTCATCGCCGTCCTGATCGCGGCGGCACTTCCCTGGCTTCTCAAAGAAAAATGGCAGAAGCCGCAGAAAGGTTTTGCAGCGCCGGTCACCGGACTTCTGATCGGACTGATCGTCGTGGTAGCCTGGTGGGCCTCGGAGGTCTGGGGCGGAGGCGCCCGGGGCGTTTCCTATACCGGACCGACCGCTGAGCTTTTCCGGGGAATCATGAATTTGAATTTCCTGCCCGACGTCTTTTATTCCAGTGAGGAACTCCTGGACCTCTACGACGAACTCGACATATTTCCCCCGCGGAGCAACGCCTTTACCTGGAGTTCCTTTCTCGTACTCGGCACCCCTATCGGGGCTTTTCTGAGTGCCAAAGGGCTTAAGGAGTTCAAATGGGTCGTCCCTGACGCACCTACCATGGTCAAGGTCTTCTGCGGCGGGCTCATCATGGGATTCGGCGCCGTACTGGGCGGCGGCTGTAACGTCGGCCACGGGCTCACCGGATTTTCCACCCTCGCCATATCCAGCATTGTCGCCACTCTGTTCATCATTCTCGGCAACTGGACCATGGTCTACTTCCTCTTCATCAAACCCATGCAGGATCTCTGATCCGCCGGCAGGGCGGTTTCCCTTTTGGGTAACCGGCTTTGCCGTAACGGGAATCGGCATCCGCCCGGGGCCGTATCGTGGCCCCGGGCGGGGGCTTTTCCCTGGTACCGGTCTGGTACCGGTATTGCATCCATCCGCAGACTGATACGACGGCGTGGTTTTTCACCGGATTATCCGGATATAATGCCCCAAGAGGGGTAATAACCCCGGGAGGAAAGGAGGTGATTCGATGTCCCGTATGAAAAAAGCAGTAGCCTTATTGGTGGCGGTAGCATTTGTTCTTGGTGCGGCCGGCATGGCGTTTTCCAGCGGTTCCGCTCCTGAAGGAAATCTGAAGCTCAAAGGCGGTAAGATAACGGCAGTCGATAACGATGCTTCGACCATAACGGTAAAAAAAGACGATAAGGATTACGTGTTCGAAGTAGCGGAAAAATATCTGAAAAAAGCCAAAGTCGGCGTAAAGATCAAATACGTGAAGTACTCCGAGCACGACGGCAAACTCGTAGCCAGTAAAGTAAAGTTTGCTAAGAAACGCAGAGCGGTTCAGGGTTGCTGAGACCGCCGAACGATTCAATTTCCCCGGGGCCTCACGGTCCCGGGGAAATTATTTTCCGTACCCGCGCGGGGGGAAGTCTTATGAAAACTCTCGATTATAAAAGGCCTTAGAATTATAATTTTACATTGACACCCCCTTTCGGTCTATGGAATAGTGCTATATTGCAAAAAGGCTAAGTTGCGCATATTGCCAAAAGAAAGGAGGGAGAAAAAGCGTCTCAAGTAGCGCGCGTATGTGCCGCCCGGCACATACATTCAACGCATGAACGCCCCGGGAAAAGGGGTAACGACTCTTGTTAGAGAAAGATAATTTCGGGAGGAAGAACGACTTATGAAAAAGAAAGCTTTGATTATTGTGGGGTTGGCACTTGGTCTTATCGCAGGCGGCGCCTTCGGTGCTTTTGCCGGCGACGGTCTCGTGGTGGAGGGCAAGGCCCTTCGGGGTACGGCTTATATTCAGGGTCACGGAGGTCACGTGGCGGTGCTCGACTTGGACACGGGGGAACTCAGCCGCATTCAGCACGGCAAGCCTTCCGACGCCCTGAACCTTTCGCCGGATAACAAGACGCTTTATATGTTCTCCCTCGACGGCAATTCGGCCGAGGTCGATCTGGCCACCGGCAAGGTTACGCCGTGGAAGAAACTCGGTCTGAAGCACTGCGGTTCCGAGAATGCTCCGGACGGGACGGTCTGGGTATCGGACATGAAAGACGGTGCGATCTATATTTACGATCCGAAAACCAAGAAACTCGCCGACCGGATCGAGGTATCGAAATCCGTTTGCGGAATCGATTTCTCCAAAGACGGCAAGCTCGCCTACGCCTCGGATATGCCGGGTGGTTTCGTGAGCATCATTGACGTCGCGAAGAAAAAAGTCATCGGCAAAATCACCGGCGTTGGTGAATTCATCCACCGTGCCCGCTTAACGCCCGACGGCACCGAACTCTGGCAGTCCAACGGCCGTGAACTCAAAGACGGCAAGGGCTTTTTCTCGCTGGACGAGCCCGAAACGTTCGGCAACGTGGTCGTGATCGATACGAAGACCAATAAGGTGAAAGAGGTCGTCAAGATCGGCGGCAACCCCCACGACGTGGCATTCTCGCCCGACGGCAAGTACGCCCTGGTGGGTTCCCGGCAGATTCCGGTCCGGGAAGACAGCTCCCTGGTCGTAGTCGATACGGAAACGAAACAGATCGTACGGACGTACTCTCTCTGTCTGCCGTGCCATGCCAAATACGGCATCGAGGTACCGCTTGACAAGGACAACGGCCGCGCATTCCTCTGTGCCGTTGACGTCGCCTGGAAATAGCGTTCTCTCCGGATAACGCGTATAAACAGCCCCCGGTGGTTACCACCGGGGGCTGTTTGCGTGTTACCATATGTGCTCGGCGTATACGCCGGACCAAGACTACGATATGATCTCACTTCTTTTTGTATTGAGCGCGTTTTTCATCGCGGTGGGGGGACATTATTTTCTTCCCCTCGGCCATCTGGCGGGTGCGGGGGGAGCGGAGATCCTGCTGGATTGCGCATGGGCCATTCATCCCGAAAGCATTCTTACCCTCCCGCTTCTGGCGGGCGCCGTGGTCGCACTCAAGTGGAGACGGGGCTACTACCTCACGGCTGTTACGGGGCTCCTCGTTATTGCCCATGGGGTCACGCTGGAACCGGCATCGTTTTTCCTCGGGGAAACGAATTCCGTCCTGGTCCTTGCCGACAGGACGGTCCTCAGGTCTCACTTGGGGCTGGATCTCTGGCTCATAACCTGGGGGGCCTTTATCGTCTTTTTATCCGCCTGGGGCCGTTTTCGAAGGGTAAAAAGCGTGCACCGCCCCTCTATCCTGCTCCTGGCCCGTCGTAATCTCCGGCGGAAAGTCTTTCGTTCGGCGGCCCTGGCAACCGGCGTCGGAATCTCGGTGGGGGCGGTATTCGCCTACACGCTCCTCATGGAGACCGTGGAAAAGACCCTCGAAATCGGCGCCGGCCGGCTCGGGGCCGACATCATGGTGGTGCCCGAGGGAAAAGAACAGGCCGCAGGGAAGGTCCTCCTGAGCGGCGAGCCGAGTTTTTTCTACATGGACGGCAGTGTCCTGGATACGGTCTTGACCGTAGACGGAGTTGAAAAGGCCTCCGCCCAGGTCTATATCCGTCCCTACGCGTACCGGGTCTGCTGTACGCTCGAACAGATCCTTATCGTCGGCTACGACCCGAAGAGCGATTTTACCGTTGCTCCCTGGGTCGAGTACGCCCTGGGAACCGGCGAGGATCAGGGGCTCTCCATGGTAGTTGGACGAAGGGTGAAATACTATCCGGGTCAGACCGTGGAACTCTATGGACATACGGTCCGGGTCTCCGCTTCCCTGGACCCCACGGGGCTCGGCTATTTCGACCACGCCGGGTTCATGCCCATGGCGGCGGTCCGTACCCTCTCCCGGTCCGAGGCGACCCAGGAGATTACCGACTTCGACCGGGAGGCCCGGGCGGACCTGTCCTTTACCCAGTATTTCGAGGGCAAGGCCGCTGAGGAAACGGTCCCCTTACCCAAAGAATCGGAGGTTTCCACCGTCTTCGTGAAGGTCTCGGAAAACGCCCTGCCCGCCCGGGTCGCGGAGCAGATCGAAAAAACTGTCGAGGGAGTGGCGGCTTTCCCGGTCAAAGAAGCGACCCGGTCGGCAAAACAGACCATGACGGCCGTCCTGAAGAGTCTCGGATGGCCGATCCTGATAATGTGGTTCATGGCGGCGGGCATGGTCGCGGGCGCATTTGCCCTTGCCCTGAACGAGCGGCGGCGGGAAATCGGTATGTTGCGCGCCATGGGGGCAACAAGGGCAAACGTGGCCCTCGTCGTTGCCCTGGAGGCAGTGGAACTCACGGGTCTCGGCGGCATACTGGGCCTTGCCGCCGGCGGAACCATGGCCTTGCTGTTTAAAGGTAACGTGCTTGCGGATCTGGGGCTCCTTTATATCTGGCCGCGACCGCTGGTCGTCTGCAGTCTGGCGGCACTGTCTGTCCTGGCATCGATTGCTACCGGGGTCCTGGCAGGACTCTACCCTGCGCTCCGCTCGGCTCGGCTTGAACCCTACGATTCCATCCGCCGAGGAGAACGGTGACCGGCCCATGGCTCGTGCCGGTGGTCATGCTTTGGGGGTGGGACCTGTACCGCCGCCGGGGCGGCCTCGGCGTCGGCATAGTGCTGCTGAGTGGGTACCTTTTATCCAGGGGCCTCGCCCTCGGCCGCCTTCCCCTGCTCGGGGTACACGATACGATCTGTTTTTTTGCCCTGGCGACTGCGGCATTTCTCTGGATTATCCGCTTAAAAGCTCCCCTTGCCGGCGGCGGCGACGGTTTTGTCCTGGGTTCGGCCCTTCTCATGGTCCTTATCGCGCTTTTCGGCAGGCGTGTGGACACGCCATTGCCTCCGGTGCTGAATACCTATTGGTTTGAACTCCACGTCGCCCTTTCGTTCGCAAGTTACGCGTTATGGACCGTATCAGCCGGGGCCGGCATCGGAGTACTCAGGGGTGCCCCGTCCGCTCAGGAGGTACTTCAGTACAAACTTACTTTCGTGGGGTACAGCCTCTTTTCCCTTTCCATGGTCTTCGGAGGCATCTGGGCCCATCTCGCGTGGGGAACCTATTGGCTCTGGACACCGAAGGAACTCTGGACCACCCTTCTATGGCTCGTCTATACGCTGTACCTTCATGGGCGACTGGTACGAAACTGGTCGGGGCGCCCGGTGGTCTGGCTCGGTATCGGCGGTTTCTGCGTTATGCTCTTTACCTACCTGGGGGTAGGGCTTCTCATGAAAAGCAGCCATTCCTTCGGCTAGCCCGTTTCGCACGGTGTGCGTTGCAAGGGGCCGGGGCCCGGGTTCAAAACACAAAGAAGGCCGGCGCGTGCGACGCGCCGGCCTTCTTTCGTCGAATCTGAATGGATTCTATTGGTCCACAGTAACGGTGGCTTCCTCCAGGATCACGGCATAGGTATATCCCGCGCCGAAATCCTTGTCCACGGCCAGGGTGCCTTCGACAACTACCACATCACCCACCGTGGCCGTATCCGTCGAGGTGACCGTGAGGTCGTTGGTACCGGCATCGCCGGTCCCATCCTGTACGTGAATCCAGTTTCTCCCCATGATCTGCTGGGAAACCTTCATGACCTTACCCTTGACCTTCACCTTTTGACCGGCCAGGTCGGCTTTACCTGCATACACTTCCCCAACGGTCTTTCCGCCCTCGACCTTGGCGATCGAGCCGGCCGCCGGGGCCTCCACGCCGCCCATACCCGTCGCCGTTATCGGGGGATGCTGTTGCTGGCCCATGGCCGGTTCCATCGGAGACGGCGCGGCGCTCGTTTCGGGCGGAGCCGCAGGTTTGTCCTGGCAGCCCGCAACAGCCAGCATGAGTCCCGCCGCAACGGCGAACAATACTATAAAAGCTCTCTTCACGTGAACCTCCCTTTATACGAAGATCTGATAGTCAGTATCAGCAGGTACACCGACGCATTGACATTAACATATTCCGCAAAACGCTTCAACCGGACCGATCCCGCCTTTTCAGCCCGCATTTCCGGCCGGAAAAACCCCTGCTAAGAAGAGGTCTCGGCTCCACTTTCGTCCAGCGGGCTTTCGTCGTCTTCCCCGCCGGCCACGGCCCGCGGCCGAAACTTCATCGCCCCTTCGTGGTGCACGGATGCACGGTGGAGATGGTAGGCGATGCGCTCCATGATCGTGGGATAATCCGATAGCATGAGCCCGGCCTCGGCCGATACGGCACGCCCGGCGATCCCTGAAAAGAGTTCCGTCCGGAAACGTTTGCGCATCTTCCGGGCCTTCCGCCGATTGCCGGCGAGTTCCGCCCGGCGTACTTCAGGAGCCATGTCGGGGTTTTCGAGAATTTTGGCCGACCGCCGGACCAGCATCTCCATTGCATGAAGCTGTTCGTAGTCGGCCCCGGTCTCCGCTATACGGCGCCTGACCCGTATCACCTGGGAACAGTACTCGGCGGCAAGGCGGGCGTTGGCCGCCGCACGGACGAGAGAAATTATTTTCGTGGTGACTTCTCCGGAAAGCCGTTCAGCCTGGATCCGCTCCGCGAACCGGGCGATAGCCAGGGCCAGATCCCCCGCGGCGAGACGATACGTGTGTTCCCGCGACCGGATTTCTTCCACCCCGCGGGTCGTATGCGCCGGGCGAAAACTCTCCTCGATGGTCAGGGCCGCGATACCATAGAGGTGATACAGTTCCTGTTCCACAGCCTGGACGGCTATTTCCGGGACCGCGAGGACATTGTCGTTGAGGTGTCGCGGCCGCCCCGGCGGCAGGCTGGTCGGACGGAGGATTTTTCGGAGAAGCCGTGCGGACCGGTTCAGCATTGGCCCGAGGACGAGGATGCCGAGAAGATTAAAACCGGTGTGGAAGGCCGCGAGGACTTACATTCCGCACTTCTCGGAAGTGATTTCTGTGAATTTATCAAAAGGGG
>CAYYSS010000132.1:0-7245 GCA_964474325.1 uncultured Nitrospirota bacterium | reverse complement strand
GAGGACGAACTCTTCCCGGGCCGCGTGAAGAAGCTCGTGGAGCAGTTCCATCTGTTCCGCGTCCGGTTCCCGGGCGAGAAAGGTTGTTACGATATTCAGGTTCGTACCCCGGCGCATGAGAAAGCGCATTGCCTCGAACTCCCGCTCGCCGGTGGCGGGAAACGAAAAGAAACCCGTCTCTTCATAAATACCGAGGGCAAGGAGGGTGGCCTCGGCGGGGCTCAGGGATATTTTCCGCTTTCGGAGCAGTTCTACCATAACCGTCGAGACTGCGGCCACCTCCTCGATACGCTCCCGGGAACCCCGCAGATCCCCGGGCTGAAACGGGTGGTGATCGTAGATATGGATGTCTACCCCCGGGCGGTTCGCCAGGTCGGCGAACCGACCGATTCGCGAGGGATCCTTCGTATCGACGATGATCAGGCGGCGGACCTGGTCGAGATCCACGTCCCGGGCCCTGAGAAAGTGGAAGGCCTGCCCGGCCGTATTGAGGAATCCCCGCACGGACCGCTCCTGGGCCCCGGGAAACGAGGCGACCGCACCCGGATACAGTTTCGTCGCGGCAACCATGGAGGCGACCGCGTCGAAATCGGCGTTGACGTGACTGGTGACGAGATCCATCGCTTAATCACCGCAATGAAGGAATCCGCGGTTAGCTCAAGTGTACCGTATGGAGGCCGCCGGTGGAAGTTACTTGAATACGGAAAGGCGGTCGCGGCCCCGGTTTTTCGCCCGGAAGAGGGCCTCGTCGGCAAACGTAATAAGGTCGTCCGAGGATGTGATCTTATCGTGGGGGAACACCGACATCCCTGCGCTCATGGTAATGCCCGTCCGGCGTTTCATGGACTTAAATCGATGTTTCTTGATCACCTGCCGCAGTCGTTCCCCCTCGGCCTTTCCGCCCGCAAGGTCCGTCTGGGGAAGCAGAACGATGAATTCCTCGCCGCCGTACCGGGCAAGGATATCGCTTGCCCGCACATTGTTCTTAAGCGTGGCGGAGAATTCCCGGAGAATCATATCACCTTTGCGGTGCCCGTAGGTATCGTTAATTTTCTTGAAGTGATCGATATCCATCATGAGGCAGGCCAGGGGGATTTCGTAGCGTTTGGCCCTGACGAACTCCTGTTCGAGGCGGTGATAGAAATAGCGGATATTGTAAAGACCCGTGAGAAAGTCGGTGATCGCCAGTCGCTCGAGTTTGTGTTTTTCCTGCTCGATCCGTTCGAAGAGAAAGGCGTTGTACAAGGCGTTCGAGGAGGCATTGGCCACCGCCTGGCAGAGAGATATCTCTTCGTCGGAAAACTCCCGGTCCGTCCGGGAGGTCCGGAGAAAGAGCGTGCCGATGACCTCCTGGCGGAACATGATGGGAAGTACGACGATGGCACGGATTCCAAGGGGCGAGAGGATCTCCCGGATGTCGTCCATCAGCGGATCCTGTTCCACGTCCTTGATGACAACCGGCTTGCGGCTTGTGAGGGCTTCCCTGATTTCGGGATATTTGCTGAGAGTAAGCCGGATGTCCCGTATCCCGGAGTCTTCGAACGAGGCTACGACCACCGCTTCGTCTGCTCCGTCATCGATTCTGATAATAGAACACCGCGTGACGGGGATGATCTCGGATATCTTCCGGACGATAAGGAAGAGGATCTCTTTGGCGTCCAGTATGGAACTGGTAAGGGAGGTGATCTCGACGATTGTCTCAAGCCTCTTCCGCTCTTCCTGCTCGCGGGTCTGCCGCTTCCGGTTCTTTAGGGTGACCGCAAGCCGGCAGGCTATTTCGGCATCGCTCGCGGGAAGTGTGATCAAGTGGTCAACGTCGAGCCCGGAGAACTCCCCGACCCGAGCGTCTTTTCGCGAGGCAAGGCCCACGACGGCGATCTCCGGAGCCGCCGTGCGTATCTCGGTGCAGTGACTCCGGATGACCGACCGGGGAGCAACGGCAATCTCGGCGTTTTCCGCCCGGATTGTCTCGACGAAGGAGCGCTCCGACGACGCCCCGGTGGCGGCGTGGCCCATACTGCTGAGGCGGGTCACTAAACGCCCACGCAGGGCCGTCGACGGGTCCCATACCACGATACGACTCATAAAACGATACCTATTCCCTTCTCCGGATCGACCCGGTTGCTTGCTTGAAAGCCGGAGTATGCCAGCACAAGCCACCTGACCGGCGCCGGCGACAGCCTCCCCGAGCGCCTCGATACAGGCATGGTGCGGAAGCGGACCTGTAGCCCGAATTTCTCATCTCGCCACAGCGGGACTGCGGAACCGGAAAGCCCCAAGGTTCCTGCGTTGCGCTTAATGTCGGTACTCGCCGTACCGTCAAGTACGTCTTCGCGCGCTTTGTATTTTATGCCCCTTTTCGGTTCCCCGCGACGAGACACCGTGAGAAAACCGGGGTGTGAGCGCGAACGGTTAAGAAAATTTGCAATTATAGTGCCACGGCAGGGTCCGCGAGGGCCGCTGTCCTGCGGGAAGGAGAAAAACGATTATAAAACGGTATGTTGTGATCAATAGAGGGGTATATGGGTTGTACGCCGGTTTTCCCGCAGGGGAAAGAAATTGCCGCGATTTGTATGCTGGAAAAGACGCAGGTGTCAAAATATGCCTGTCCGGTATTTCCCCGGGCGGGTAGAAACCCGCATAATTACAGGGGGTTTACAGGGTGACGGAGCACTGTGCATAAGTCGGGCCGTATAACGGCCGGCGGGAAACGGGTCAGAACCGGGGCCTTCGTACTCTCGGTGGTTTTCGTGACCGTGGTCGTGTTTTCCTGGGCTGAACTGCGGCGGCCACTCGTTCCCGGCGCAGCGGCGGAGGATTTCAAGGTCGAGCCGGGGGTGTCGTTTCTATCCATTGCCGAAAGGCTCGAGGAGCGAGGGATTGTCGGGAGCGCCTTCTTTCTCCGTGCGGCGGCCCGGGCACGGGGCGCGGACCGCCGCGTGCGGTACGGGACCTATCGCCTGGGGCCCGGGATGTCGGCCTGGGAAGTTCTGGACGCGCTTTATGCCGGCAAAGTTGCTGAAATCGAGGTAACGATCCCGGAAGGTACGGATATCTTCGGGCTGGCCGGGAAACTGGAGGCCGCGGGGGTGCTTGAGGCCCGGGCGTTTCTCAGGGCCGCCAGGGATCGGAGTGTTCTCGCGAGGTTTGGCATTACGGGGGAGAGCGCGGAGGGGTATTGTTTTCCCGATACCTACCGTTTCGCTCTGGACATACCGCCCGCAAAAGTGCTCGCAACAATGGTAGGGCGATTTCGCGAGAGAATCGGTCCTCTGCTGAGGGGGGCGACGATTCCTCCTCCGCTCGTGGATGACCGCGATGTACTTACACTTGCCTCCATAGTGGAACAGGAGGCCCGACTCCCCGAAGAGCGCCCCCTTATTGCGGGCGTGTATCTGAACCGCTTGAGGAGGGGGATGCGTCTCGAAGCGGACCCGACGGCCGTCTACGGTCGCAATACGGTCTCACGCCGGGTCACCGCAGAGGATGTTCGGCGAACGTCTCCGTATAATACCTATAGGATTCACGGACTGCCGCCGGGTCCCATTGCAAACCCGGGCGAGGCCGCGGTAAAGGCCGTCCTCGAACCGGCGGCGACATCCGCGCTTTATTTCGTCGCCCGGGGGGACGGCAGTCATATTTTTTCCCGGTCGTATCGCGACCACCGTCGGGCAATTCGGTCGGTACGGAGACGACAGGGCCGGTAATCGCGTTTTATAGATGACGTCGGCGTGGTGTTGAGGCGAGAGAACCGATGAGAAAGAGAAAACGTACGCGGCTGATCCGCGTTGGGCAGGTTGAAATCGGCGGCGGACGGCCTGTCTCCGTGCAGTCCATGACGAAGACCGATACCCGGGACGTATCCGCGACTGTCCGGCAGATCCGGAGACTCGAAAAAGCCGGGTGCGAGATCGTCCGGCTCGCCGTGGTGGATCGGGACGCGGCCCGGGCCCTTGGTGCGATCCGCCGGAGGGTGACCGTTCCGCTCATCGCGGACATACATTTCGACCACCGACTGGCGCTTGAGGCCATCGACCAGGGTGTGGCCGGTCTCCGGATAAACCCGGGCAATATCGGGGCCAAGGCGAAGGTGCGGGCGGTGGTGCGTTCGGCCGAAGGGGCGGGGATCCCCATCCGGATCGGCGTAAACGCGGGTTCGCTGGAAAAAAACCTCCTCAGGCGTTACGGCGGTGCCGCGCCGGAGGCCCTGGTGGAAAGCGCCGCGGGCCATGTCCGTATTCTTGAAGATCTCGGGTTCCGTGCAATAAAAGTATCGCTCAAGGCCTCGGATGTGCCCCGGACGGTGGCGGCGTACCGGCTGTTTGCGCGCCGCTTCCGGTATCCGCTGCACGTGGGTATTTCAGAGGCGGGGCCGGCAAAGACCGGGACGATCAAATCGGCCGTGGGTCTCGGTATCATCCTTGCCGAGGGAATCGGGGATACCATCCGTGTTTCCCTGACTACCGATCCCGTCGAGGAGGTCCGCGTGGCCTACGAGATACTCAAATCCCTCGGGCTCCGGCAGCGGGGTCCGGATATTGTGTCCTGTCCCACCTGCGGCCGGTGCGGCATCGGTCTCAGGGACCTGGCCGGGGCGGTGGAACGCCGGCTCGCCGGGCGGTCGGATTCCCTCAAGGTCGCCGTCATGGGGTGCGTGGTAAACGGCCCCGGGGAGGCTCGGGAGGCTGACGTGGGTATTGCCGGCGGCCGGGGACTCGGTATCGTCTTCAGAAAGGGGAAGGTGGTGCGTAACGTCCCGGAGGCGGAACTCCTGGACGCGTTGTTTCAGGAAATCGCGGCCATCGACGAGGGCCGTTGATGCCTTGCTGCGGGAAGGGATAGAATACCCCCGGTATGGCGGAACACATTCCAGACCGGAGTATTTCCCCGGAATCTTCCGACGACGAGGTGCAGATCGAAACGACCCTGCGCCCGAAACGTTTCGAGGAGTTCGTGGGACAGGACCGCATGAAAGAGAACCTCCGGGTTTTTATCGCGGCGGCCCGGGGACGCGGGGAGGCCCTTGATCACGTGCTTTTCTGCGGCCCGCCGGGCCTCGGCAAGACGACGCTGTCGCATATTATCGCCGGCGAGATGAACGTGGATATCAAGGCCACCTCCGGTCCCGTACTGGAGCGGCCGGGGGATCTTGCGGCGATACTCACCAACCTGAAGGATCATGATATCCTCTTTATCGACGAAATCCACCGCCTTCCGCGTATCGTGGAGGAGGTTCTTTATCCGGCCATGGAGGACTTCGAACTCGATATCGTTATCGGCGAGGGGCCGAGCGCCCGGACCCTCAAACTTTCACTCCCCCGTTTTACCCTTGTGGGGGCGACGACCAGGACCGGGCTTCTTACCTCTCCCCTTCTCGATCGTTTCGGCGTCGTGAACCGGCTCAACTACTACACACCCCGGGAACTGGAGCAGATCGTGATCCGTTCCGCCGCCATCCTCGGCGTACCCACGGCGGAAGACGGTGCCCGGGTCATTGCCCGTCGAAGCAGGGGGACGCCGAGGATCGCGAACCGGCTGTTACGACGGGTCCGGGATTTTGCCCAGGTCCGGGGTTCGGGCGTGGTGGACGCAGAAATTGCCGTGTCGTCCCTTTCCGCCATGGATGTCGACGAGCGGGGGCTCGATGAAATGGACCGGCGGATTCTCAGGACCGTCGTGGAAAAATTCGGTGGCGGTCCCGTTGGTCTCGATACCCTGTCGGCGGCGGTACGGGAAGAAAAAGACACCCTTGAAGACGTCTACGAACCCTTTCTCATGCAGGAAGGGCTCCTTGAGCGCACCCCCCGGGGACGCCAGGCCACCCAGGCGGCCTTCGAATTCCTCGGTATCCGGCCGAAAGCCGGGCTGTTCTAGAGTTTTTATCCGTGGCTTCTTTGCAATTTGAAGAGAAGTTTCAGCCGTGTTGCCACTGCCGCTTCCTGGTCGCGGCTCCGGGGCCGCATTGGGACGATGGCCGCGAAAAGGCGGGCGTAAGACGCCGTCCCGCCTGAGACCGTGTTTCGCCGTGTCCATGCTTCTTCACATATGCTGCAGTAACTGCGCCCTTGGGCCGGTTCCCGCGTTTCGCGACCGGGGTATTGAGCCTACAGGGTTGTGGTTCAATCCCAACATCCATCCGTTCTCCGAGTACCGGGCACGCCGGGACTCTCTGCGGGGACTGGTGAAACTGTGGAATCTGGATCTGATCGAGGTAGACGACTATGGCCTGGTGAGTTTCCTCCGGGCCGTTGCCGGCCGGGAAGACGATCGGTGCGAAGTCTGTTATCGCATGCGTCTTGAAGAGACCGCCCGGCGGGCGGCCGAGGGGGGATTCACCATTTTTTCCACGACCCTTCTCATCAGCCCCTATCAGGACCATGACCTGATCAGGGCCGTGGGCAGAGAGGCGGAGAAACGGCACGGCGTCGAGTTTCATTACGAAGACTTCACGTCTCACTTCAGAGAAAGCCGACGGCGTTCCCGGGAACTCGATCTCTATCGGCAGAAATACTGCGGCTGTATTTTTTCCGAGATGGAGCGCTACCTCGGCAGGGATTCCGTGCGGACCGCCGTGAAAGAGGCACATGGAACTTAAGGCGCTCGGCAGATTCCTCCTCGGTCTCGGTCTGGTGATCGCTGTGGCCGGGGGGATCCTCATGCTCGCGGGAGACCGTCTTTCGTGGTTCGGAAGGCTACCCGGCGACATCGTGATCCGCAAACGGAACTTCACGTTTTATTTCCCTTTGGCGACGAGTATCCTGGTAAGCCTCCTGCTGACCCTGGTATTCTGGTTTTTCGGGCGTAAATGACGCTGTCCGTCGTCCTTATTGCCGCCCTTCTGGGCCTTCTGCCGGATAATGCCGTTCGAGTGCTTATTAAAGACCCGGGTCCCGTCCCCGATAGTCTGCGGGGCCGCCCGGGTACGGTGAAAACCGTGGGGCACGTGGGTGGGCACGTGCGGGTAAACGGGGTCCTGTTTCCCGGCAGGGTGGATGTGAGGGAAACGGTATCCGGGCCCGTCGTCGTCAACGTGGTGCCGCTTGAGGAATATCTCGGAGGTGTTGTCGAGACCGAAGTTCCCCATACGTGGCCCATGGAGGCGCTGAAGGCCCAGGCAGTCATTGCGCGGACCTACGTGGTCCGGCGGGCCCGGGATGCCCGGGCCGCGGGTCTGGACTACGATGTGGTCTCCTCCGTTATGGACCAGGCCTACGGGGGGCGTTCCGTGAGCAGTCGGGTCGCCCG
>CAYYSS010000131.1:0-7254 GCA_964474325.1 uncultured Nitrospirota bacterium | reverse complement strand
ATTTTTTTGATCCCGCCGGCCCCTTCTCCAAGAATCTTTTGCAACGTTAAGGTTTACTTCTCCCGTCTTCCCTCTCCCTTTTCCCTTCTCCCTTCTGACTTCCGCCGGAGGCGGGTACACCGGCCCCTTCTCCGAGAATCTTTTGCAACGTTAAGGTTTACAAAAATAGGACCAATGAAGGATGTAGAATAAAACGCATAACCAGTCAGTTTCGCGGACGGCTGAAAGCCACCGCTGATTTTTGTCGTTGTGTATCCAGAAGGACAAAAAATGAAAGAATATCAATCGTGGCAGTATGAAGAAATGCAGATAGGCAAGGACTATGACGATCTTGCGGAAGTAGAAGCTTATGACGCCCGGCATGGGACTTTCCGCGATGTTGAACAGGAAAATGAAAGGATTTTGGAGTGCCTGTGCATAAAACCGGAGCACGTCGTGATTGATCTGGGAACAGGGACGGGCGCGTTTGCCCTTCAGGCAGCGCGAAATTGTGCGAGGGTCTACGCAGTGGACATCTCCCGTGCAATGCTGGAGTATGCAGGCAAGAAAGCAGAGGAAGCCGGTGTCGAGAACATAGTCTTTTGTCACGGCGGATTCCTTACGTACTCCCACGATGCACCGCCGGTTGACGCTATCGTGACCAGTACGGCCTTTCATCATCTCCCGGATTTCTGGAAAGGGATAGCCTTGCAACGCCTGAACAGGATGCTGAAGACCGACGGACGGCTTTACATGGCTGACGTTGTTTTCGAGGATAGGAACGTTCACGAGAACATAGAGCGGTGGATCGCGAAGTTGGAGAAGGTCGGCGGACCTCTTATTCGAGAAGATGTTGAGATGCATATCAGAAAGGAGTTCTCCACGTATGATTGGATTATCGACGGCCTTCTTGAGCGAGCCGGTTTTAGAATAGAAAGCAAGGTGATAGAAGAAGGCGTTATCGGAAAATACTTATGCAGGAAAGAATCACATTGCACACAACAAAGCACCCCAGCGGATGCTGAATAGCGCCGCTGACGTCAGGCGTTCGGTCGCGTTAGATGAAAAACGACACAAATGGCGTTCACGCTGGATAAACCTTGCAGCGGCATAAAATCCGGGCCCGGCGGCCTCAAAAAATTCGCAATATGGGATGAAGGATGGGCTATGGGCGAGAGGCTATGGGCGAGGGGACGAAGGATGGGCGAGGGGAATGAGAGGCGGGAAGACGGAAGAGGCAGGAAGACGTTAGACGTTAGACGTGAAAAGACTTTACTTCTCCCCTCTCCCTTCTCCCGTTTCCCTTCTCCCTTTTCCCTTCTGACTTCCGCCGGAGGCGGGTGCGTATTTTCTTGATTCCACCGGCCCCTTTTCCGGGAAATTTCTGCAACGTTAGGGTTACCTCTACCCATCCTTGGCCCCAACCTGCCTCGGGCGGCCCGTCGCTACGAACCACCATGAGAAATGCGGGTTAAAAGTCGGTTCTTAGAATGGCCTTCAACTCCTCGTCCACCAGTCCGGCCCAGCCGCGGTTGGCCCGGGGGTTGGCGGGACTCGGGTGGGTGATCCGGCCTATGCCGAGGGTCGCTTCCCCGAGGGCCTCTCGAGCCCGCTGTTCCGCAAAACGTCCAATGCCGATAACAAACCGCGGCGAGAAATATTCGACGGTTTTTCTCAAGGTGACGTTGCAGGCCGTATAGAGGGCCTTCCGCTCGGCGGCCCGGAGTTTGTCGGGAGTCCGGTTCCTGCCGTCGCGTTCGAAAAATACCAGGGGGCAGTAATTGAGGACGAAGAAGCGTTTGAAGAAGCGCTCGGGTTTCCGAAATCGTTCCCGGGCCCAGCCCCAGAGCCGGGTGCCGCTTACTTCTTTTCTCCTGCAGGTAAACCCCTCGATCGGGCGTTTGGGGTGAAGGACTGCGGGCCGGTCGACCGGCTCTTCTATTTTGAGCCAGTCCCGGACTATTTCCACCTGGCCGAAAGGGACCCCGGTCTGGGCCATACCCCAGGGGCCGGGGTTCATGCCCACGAGGAGGACGTCTTTTTTCCCCTTGCCGTACCGGGCCAGGTAACGATCGTAGGGGCGGCGTGCGTAGACCAGGGGGTTGTAGACGGTGTGGACGGGTGACGAAAAGGATAGCCCGGCCAGGTTTGCGATAAGCTCGTCGGTTACGGCCGAAAGAACAGGATCCGGTTTTATTCGGGACCCCGGAGATTTAGCCCGCACTTTCCTCACGCCGTGGTCGGCAGCCGGTCGGCGGTTTCCGGGAGTTACGAGTCACAAGTCACGGCCGTTACCGGGCTAATAAGCGCCGTCGCCTTTTAACACCACGCCGACGGTTTTGAGAAGCATTACCACGTCGAGCCAGAGGTTCCAGTTCTTCACGTACCAGATGTCCAGCTTGACCCGTTCCGTATAGGGCAGGCTGTTGCGGCCGCTGGTCTGCCAGAGACCCGTAAGGCCCGGCCGCACCAGTTCGTACATGTCCCGGTTCTCCCGGTAATATTCCTGGAGTTCCTCCTCCGTCACGGGGCGGGGTCCCACGAGGCTCATCTGCCCGGCGAGAACGTTAAAGAGCTGGGGAAGTTCGTCGAGAGACGTTCGCCTGAGAAAGCGGCCCACCCGTGTTATCCGGGGGTCGTTCCTGAGTTTGAAGAACGACTCCCACTCCGTGCGGGCTTCCGGGTCGCTTTCAAGGAGTTCCTTGAGGCGTTCTTCCGAGTCGATCCGCATGGTCCTGAATTTGAATATGGAAAAGGCGCGTCCGCCGCGGCCGATACGGGTCTGCCGGAACAACACCGGCCCCCGGCTCTCGATCTTGATAAGGAGCGCGATGAGCGCAAGAACGGGCAGGAGCAGAAGAACGAGGACGGATCCCGCGAAGAGATCGAAAAGCCGTTTAATGATTCGGTTTGCCCGGTTCTGGAGGCTGTTACGGACTTCAATGGCCAGGGATTGCTCGTGGAAGAAATGCTGGAGCCGGGTACCGAGAACCGCGATCCCCGCGAGATCGGGCACGAACAGGATCCGATCCACCCGCCGGTGGAGTTTGTTGATCACCCGGGCAAGGCGGTCCCGGTCGATGGCGGGCATGGAGAGGATGACTTCTTTTACGTCGTGGGCCGTTATCCAGCGCTCCGCGTCTTCAAGGGGGCCGAGGACCGGAAAGCCGTGGAGCCATTTGCCCTGCTTGTCGGGATCGTCGTCGAGAAAACCCGCGACCTGGTAGCCGAGAAGGGGTTCCCGCTGGATTGCTTTTATGGTATTTTCCCCCGTATGTCCCGCCCCGAGAATCAGAACCTTCCGTCCCATCCAGCCGGCCGACACGAGGGCCCGTTTGAGATTGATACGGACAAGGGGCATGAACACCGCGGCCGAAAAACCCATGAGGAAGATCGAGGTTCGGGAGGTGATATCGAAAAGTTTCGCAAGGGACGTAATCACAAATACGCTTACCGTGGCGTAAAATACCGTCTTCCAGACCGCGGCGATTTCGTCCCAGAAAGGAAACCACCTTGTATAGAGACCGTTTTTGAGAAAAAAGAAGCCCCAGATCGCAAAGACCCACCATACATTCTCGATGTGTTCGAAAGGGAGTTCGTCGGGGAAGCCTGCGTAGAACATGACAAGCACGTGCTTTCGGAGAAAGACGGCAAGTACGTAGACCGCATACAGGGTGAGTGCATCGAAAAATCCCAGTACCGCCAGCGAGGCGGCACGTTTTACGCGCGTGTACCCGGACGTGAGGACTTTATTATCGGCGAACGTCCCTGCCGGAGACATGGTCAGTCGCCCCGGTCCAGGGAAACACTGACGACCGTCTTGACGTTTCCCCGGGGATTGAAATCCCCCGAAACCTCCATGGAACGGGGCGCGAGAGCGGATTTCAAGTCGTCGAAGATCGCGTTCACGGCCTCTTCGTGGGAGATGCGGCGATTCCGGTAGCCGTTTAGGTAGAGTTTCAGGGACTTCAGTTCTACGATGGTCTCATCCGGTACGTAACGGATATGGATCACAGCGAAATCGGGATAGCCCGAACGGGGGCAGAGACAGGTGAACTCTGGAAAGGAGATCTCGATCGTATAGTCTCTGTCCGGTGTCGGGTTGGGCCACGTCTCGAGGTGTGCCTCCTCGATAGCCCGGTCGCCGTATGATTTCAAAGAATGTTCGCCCATGGTGATCCGGAGTTCGGTTTTTGCGCCGGTCTCTTCAAGTGTTGGAAAAGTAAAGAAAGTATAGCATACCGGCGGGCGGTTGGCGCGCCCGGGGGCGCGGGTAAGAGGCAGGAAGACGTAAGACGGAAGACGTTAGACGTAAGAGGCAGGAAGACGGAAGACGTGAGACGTGAAAAGACTTTACTTCTCCCGTCTTCCCTCTCCCTTTTCCCTTCTCTAAGAATCTTTTGCAACGTTAAGGGTTACTTGACCCCGTTGTTTCGTCTGCGGAGGATCTCCCGGGTTACGTAGATGGGTTTGTCCTGGCTTTCGTGGTAGATGCGCACGAGCATCTCGCCGAGCAGGCCCATACCGATGAGCTGGAAGCCCACGATGATGAGCAGGACTCCGAGAAGCAACAGCGGACGGCCTCCGATCTGTGCCCCGAAAAAAAGTTTCTGAAAACTCAGGTACGCGCCGATTCCCACACCAAGAGCGCCGGAGAGCAGGCCCAGGGGGCCGAAAGCCTGGATGGGTTTGGTGGAGAAACTCTGGAGGAATCGTACCGTGATCAGATCCAAAAAGACCTTCAGGACCCGGGAGAGGCCGTACTTGGACGTGCCCCGCCGGCGCGGGTGGTGGGTCGTAACGACTTCCCTTACGTCGACCCCCACCAGGTTCGCGACCGCCGGGATAAAACGGTGCATTTCGCCGTAGAGGTGCACCCGTTTTATCACGTCGGCCCGGTAGGCCTTGAGACTGCATCCGTAGTCGTGGAGTTTGACCCCCGTCACCATTGAGATCAGCCGGTTTGCGATCATGGAGGGCAGGCGCCTCGTAATGAAGGTGTCTTTTCGGTCTTTGCGCCATCCGCTTACGATGTCGCAGTGCTCGATTTCGTCAAGGAAACGGGGAATATCCCCGGGATCGTTCTGGAGGTCCCCGTCCATGGTGACCACAACGGCGCCTTCGGCGGCTTCGAACCCTGCGGCAAAGGCCGCCGTCTGCCCGAAGTTCCGCCGGAAACTGACGACGGTTACCGATGGATCCTCCTGATGGATTTCCGCAAGCAGGCTCAGCGTCCGGTCCGTACTCCCGTCGTCCACGTAGATGATTTCGTAGGGGCGACCGAGCCCCTCGAGAACCGGCTTGAGCGCTTCGTGGAGTGGTCGGACGTTCTCCTCCTCGTTGAAGAGGGGCACAACCACCGACACCATATTGTTTGCTAGTATGCTCGCACCTCCAGCGGCGGGAATCCCCGGAATCCGTATGCCCGCACCAGGGTAAACGTGCGCCTGATCACCTCCGTACCCACGGTTACGGTCTCTGTTTCGGTCCTTTCAAAGGCCAGGGCAATACGATCCGGTACGGTGGCGGTGCCCATTATAACAAATACGGCGTCCCAGCCTTGCCGACCGGGCCAGGGTCCGGGCCAGAGGTCGTACTGGTTCATGCGCTTCCGCCCCGTGTTGACGTAATAGGTTACGGGGTGCTTCTTCATGTAAAAGGCGAGTTCGCTCGAGATCATGTAATAGTTCGATCCGATGAACGTTGTTGCGGGACGGGGCATGGCGCGCCGGACCCGGTCGACCCGTCGGGCGAGTTCTTTCCAGCCCAGCATTTTGTCCTGGCCGGAAATCCTTGCGCCGGCCCGGTGGACCAGGTCCGGTGAAAGGATCGCGAAAAGGAGCACCAGGGAAAAGGATGTCGCCACCGCCACGAGCCACGGCCGGGGCCGCCGGAAGAGTCCCGCCGTTGCCGCTCCCAGGGGCAAAAAGAGCGCGATGTAACCGGGAAGCGGCCAGTTGCCCTGAACCTTGGCCTGGCAGGCTTTCAGGAGAAAGAACACGAGTATGGGTACGGTGAGCACGAGGAGGATCCTGCGCCGCCGCCGGTCCGGGTCTTCGAACACGGCCCAGAGGAGAAGGGGAAGGGAAAGGGGGCCCAGCACGGCAAACTGAGAGCCGAGAAAATTCCCCAGGGTCTCGAGGGAAAACCGCATCCCCCCGCCGAGTCCCGCCTGTCCTGCCGTATGGCGAAAGGTCACCCAATCGTGCCCCGCGTTCCATATAATGACCGGCGCGAGAAAGACGACGGACGTCACCACGGCGCCCAGAGGTCCCGGCCGGATAAGCGCCCTGAAGTCTCTGGTAATCCAGAGGGCAAGACCGATACAGCCCGCCGCCATGACCATGGTGTACTTAGCGAGAAACCCGATACCCACCACGGCGCCAAGGACGATCCAACGGCCGGCGGAAAGCTCAAGATCCGTTCCGTCCTTAAGGAGAAGCCAGAGGACAAGGGTCCAGAAAAACAGAAACGGCGGGTCGATGGACATGACAATCCCGTAGACGAAAAACGCCGGGGTGGCAAGAAACAGGAGTGCGGCGTAGAGTCCCGCTCGCTCGCTGTCGTAAAGCCGTCGGCCCAGGTCGAACAGCAGAAAGGCCGTGCCCGCCGAAAACAGCACCGCCCCCACCCGGACCCCCAGTTCCGAGGGCCCGAAGAGGGCCGTTGTCCCCCGGAGCCAATAGGCGATAAAGGGACCTTTCGAGTAGTAGCTCCAGTCGAGCCGCCGGGACCATTCCCAGTAATGGGCTTCGTCGCCGGCAAGATCGAGGGGGCCTTCCGCGATATAGATCAGCCGGAACGCGGATACGCAGAAAAGCACAAGTCCGAAGGCCGTGCGTTCCGGATATATCCGGTATGCATCCTCGAGCCGCCGCCGGCCGATACTGAAAACACCGGCGCCTGTAAAACCGCCCAGAAAGGCGCCCGCCACAACATCTCCCGGATAGTGGACCCCGAGATAGACACGGGACAGAGCAACGGCCAGGGCCGTAAGTCCAAGACCGATACGCCGCGGCCAACCGGGTATCCACAGGGCGAAGACGGCGGCGGCCGCCGCCGCGTTTGCCGCGTGATTGGAGGGGAACGATCCGGATTTGCCGCACCCCACGACCAGGCGTACCCCCTCCAGGGCGCGGCAGGGGCGCACCCTGCCCACGAGATCCTTGACGATCGAACCTATCCCGTCGGAAAGGCCGACTGCGACCAGGGCAAGTGCAAGCGGGATGAGGACGCGCCATCCGTCCTTCCGCGTTCCCAGGGCGAGAATTCCCA
>CAYYSS010000130.1:0-7315 GCA_964474325.1 uncultured Nitrospirota bacterium | reverse complement strand
CGGGCAGTTTCATCCTGTTAAACAGCCGGGCCAAGCGGTACGCGGGAGTCGGCGAACGGGAGTCGTGGCGGCGGGCTTCGATATAATACCGCACCGCACCTTCCAGGTCCCCCTGGAACTCCTTTTCCACGGCAACAATATAGTTTTTATACGCCGCTTCCGAAATGATCTCGTCGGGAACGGATTTTCCCGAATGGACCCCGGTCCGCACGGACGGCGCCGGGGCGAGACACGACCCCAGCGGCAGCGCAATAAGTACGGCGATTACTATCCGAAGCAATAACACCCTATTATTTAACCATAGCGGTTCGGGATGCGTATACCTTGCAGTTGCATAAGACACGGGGCCGGCGGCCTCAAAAAAATCCGCAACACGGCATAAAGGGAGCAGGCGACAGCCGAGAGGCAATGGGCGATAGGGAGAGGCCGGAGGCGGGGCGCAGGTCCGGGTCATGGTGCGGAAATTCACGTTTCGTGGCGTTTACCGTACCGTGTCCGGACCCGTTCGCCGTTTCAGGAGTACGGTGGCCGTGCGTATTTTTTTGATCCCACCGGCCCCTTTTTCGAGAATCTTCTGCAACATTTTGAGGCATAGATTCCCCAAGGCGGCCTTGGAGCCGCAACCAAAGGCCGGGTGCCCGTACGCTGATTCGTAAACCGCGCTGCCATGTGCAAAGTCGAGTCGGCCGTTCGTCGAGAAGACACGATTCGGGAAGTTTCAGCCCCGATCCGGCGGCCCGCCCCGGGCCGGGCCCGGAGGCTGCATCGGGCGGAACCCGGAAGTCTGACTCCAGTCTAGACTTCGGTCTAAACAAAACCTTGCTTGACAATGACTTAGGGCCTCACCTAGACTTTCGGTACCAACCTTTACTACCTATCCGGAGGTGATCGTCATGTCAGATGTAAAAGCCGATTCCACACTTGACACGAAAGGACTCAGCTGTCCTATGCCCGTGCTCAAGACCAAGAAGGCCATCGACGCCGTCGAAGTGGGCCAGATTCTCGCAGTTCATTCTACCGACAAGGGCTCGACGGCGGATATCCCGGCCTTGGTGGACCGCCTGGGTCATGAACTCGTCGATCAGGAAGAGGCCGACGGAGTCTTTTCGTTTTATATCAAAAAGCTGAAATAATCCACCGTGGCGCTGGCGCCACAACCAGAAGAGCGGTAGCGGCGCGACGGCTGAAACTTCTCTGCAAACTGCAAAGTCGAATCGCCCCTTCGTCGAAAAGACCCGACTCGGGAAGTTGCGTATAAAGAAGCTGACGGCTTCCGCAGGCAACCCGCCCTGCCTGCGGAAGCTCCGCCCGTCATCCCTGCAATAATACCCCGCGGACCCTTACCGCACCCTACTCTACCTTGCAGTGGCATAAAATACGGGGCCGACGTCCTGCCTGCCGCGGTTCGTGCGCCCCGGGGCGAACCGGACCGTGCCAGGGTCCGGGGATTGCCGGCCTCTCTGCGGGTTTCTTAATTCGACGCACTAGCTTATAATTGAACATTCGCGAGACGGGCGGGTCCACGGGGCCGCCGGGTCCCGCAAGTTATGTGTAGTGGAGGGATCCTGAACCCGTCCGTGATACGTGTGCTCGCCTCAGCGGGCTATGTGGGACATGTGCCGTGGGCCTCCGGGACCGCCGGGGCCCTGGTGGGTGTTGTCCTCTGTTTTCTGCTCCGGGGTGTTCCCGGATGGGTGTTTGCGGGAATCGTCGCGGCGGGGTTTTTCGGCGGCATCCCGGTCGTCGGGAGGGCGGAGGTCATCTACGGCGAGCCGGACAGTGGACGGATCGTCCTCGACGAGGTTGTCGGGCAGATGGCAACGTTGATGTTCGTGCCGATCACGCCCTTAAACCTTGCCGGAGGTTTTTTTCTGTTTCGGTTCTTTGATATTCTCAAGCCCTACCCTATACGGGCGGCGGAACGGAACTGGCCCGGCGGGGTCGGGGTAATGGGCGATGACCTCCTGGCGGCCGTCTATGCGAATCTGGCCCTGCACGGAGTCCGATGGCTGTTGTAGAAGGCGGGCCACAGAGGAGCCGGCGCCTGTTCGTGGCCGTGGCAATCCCGGAAGGAGTACGCCGGGAGGCGGAGTGTTTCATGGCGGAATGCCGAAAAGTCAGCCGGAACGTTCGGTGGGTACGACCTGAGGCCCTGCACCTGACTCTGCTGTTTCTCGGTTCGGTCGCTGATGACGCAATGCGGCGCGTGGGGGACGAGCTTGACCGTACCCTGGCGGATGTTCAACCGTTTACCGTATCGTGCCGGGGCACGGGGACCTTTCCCGCCCGCGGCCGTCCGCGGGTCGTCTGGCTCGGTATAGATGAAACCGCTGATCTGGCGGCGATGACAACAGCGGTACGGTCTACCGTGGGGTGTTCACTGCCCGGGCGGGATACGAAAAAGGAGTTCCGCCCTCACCTTACCGTGGGACGGGTACGGTCGCGGCCGGCCGAGCCGGAGTTGCTCCGGTTTCTTGAAAATGAAGCGGAGCGTTTTTTTGGACCAATCCCGATACGGCGGGTGAGTCTCATGGAGAGTATTCTTCGGCCCGAGGGCGCGCTCTACAGAGAACTCGAAGGGGTTACCCTCCGGGACCGGCAACGGGCGGGATCGGCATAGAATCTTTACCCGTGACTTCTATGCGGTTTGCAAAGAAGTTTATGCGGTTTGAAGAGCGCGCGTTTGGTTGCGGCTCCAAGGCCGCCTTGGGACCGGGGCGACCATCACTTTTGGAGAGAACGAGGGGGTACAATGGCGGAAAAGGACGACAAAGTTAAGGCCCTTGAATCGGCGATTGCCCAGATAGAACGGCAATACGGCAAAGGTGCGATCATGCGCCTGGGGGAGCAAAAGAATGTGGTCCCGCACCCCGCGATTTCATCGGGCTCGATAGCCTTGGACGTCGCCATGGGCGTGGGTGGATACCCCCGGGGGCGGGTCGTGGAGATCTACGGGCCTGAATCGTCGGGAAAAACCACACTGGCGCTCCACGCTATCGCCTCGGCCCAGAAAGCGGGAGGGACCGTGGCCTTTATCGATGCCGAGCATGCCCTGGATATCAAGTATGCGGAGAGATTGGGTGTCGATCTGGACAGCCTCCTGGTCTCCCAGCCGGACACCGGCGAGCAGGCCCTCGAAGTGGCGGAGTCCCTTGTGCGCTCCAACGCGGTAGATATGATCATCGTGGATTCGGTAGCCGCGCTGGTGCCGAAGGCCGAGATTGAAGGCGATATGGGGGATTCCCTGCCCGGGCTTCACGCCCGGCTCATGAGCCAGGCCATGCGCAAGCTTACGGCCGCAATCTCCCGGTCCCTGACCACTATTGTTTTCATCAATCAGATCCGTATGAAAATCGGTGTCATGTTCGGGAACCCGGAGACCACCACGGGAGGGAACGCCCTGAAATTCTATTCGTCGATCCGCCTGGATATACGGCGAATCGAAACCCTCAAACACGGCCAGGAGCCCATCGGGAGCCGGGTGCGGGTAAAAGTGGTGAAAAATAAAGTTGCCCCGCCGTTCCGTCAGGCGGAATTCGAGATACTCTACAACGAAGGAATCTCGCGCGTCGGAGAACTCCTGGACCTGGGCGTGGCCCGGGGCCTGGTAGATAAGGCGGGTTCCTGGTTCTCATTGAACGACCAGCGGATCGGCCAGGGCAGGGAAAACGCCAAGACCTTTCTCCGGGAGCATCCGGACCAGGCCGACGCCCTCGAGGAAAGCATCAGAAAGGCCTACGGGCTGGGCGGGACGGAAGACGTCGCGGACGAGTGATTAGAGCGGAGGTTAGCCACTATGGCCATCGAAGTAAATGACCTGCTTCGGAAATCGACTGAACTGGGGGCCTCGGACGTCCACATCAAGGTGGGCAACCCGCCGGTATTGAGGATCGACGGGGAACTGAAACACCTTCCCGGGGGCAACCGTATCAGCGCAGATGAGGCCCTGCAAATGGCCTTTGCCGTCATGACCCCTCCCCAGCGGGAGGCGTTTAAGAAACGAAGCGATATCGACCTGGGCTACGGCGTCCCCGGTCTCGGGCGTTTTCGCGTGAACGTGTTCATCCAGCGGGGGACCATCGGCATCGTGTTCCGGGTTATCCCGGTGAAGATCCTCTCGATCGACGAACTCCTTCTGCCCGAATCTCTGAAGAAACTCGCCTTGGAGGCCCGCGGTCTGATACTGGTTACGGGCACCACGGGAAGCGGTAAGTCCACCACCCTTGCCTCGATGATCGATTACATCAATCAGCACCGGACCTGCCACATCATGACCATCGAGGACCCCATCGAATATCTCCATCGGGATAAAAGCAGTATCGTCAACCAGCGGGAGATCGGAAGTGATACGGAGTCGTTCAGCAAGGCCCTGCGCTCGGCCCTGCGCCAGGATCCGGACGTGATCCTCGTGGGCGAAATGCGGGACTTCGAGACGATCAAGACGGCGCTTACCGCCGCCGAGACGGGACATCTGGTGCTCTCGACCCTGCATACGATCGACGCCATGGAGACGATCAACCGGATCATTTCGGTCTTCCCGCCCTACCAGCAACACCAAGTCCGTCTTCAGCTGGCCGGTGTGCTCAGGGGGGTGATCTCCCAACGGCTCGTACCCCGGGCCGACGGTTCGGGGCGTGTCCCCGCGGTGGAGGTGATGGTCGCCACGGCGACCATCCGAGAGTGCGTGATCGACGAGGACAAGACAAAGAACATAAACGACTTCATCTCTCAGGGTATGCTTCAGTACGGTATGCAGACCTTCGATCAGTCGTTGTTCAAACTTTATAAAGACGAATTGATAACCTATGATGACGCCCTGCTCAGGGCCAGCAATCCGGACGACTTCGCCCTCCGGGTAAAGGGCATACAGTCGACGAGTGACGTTGCCCAGGATATGAAAGGGGCCGACGACGACGGGAAAGGCACGTTTTTCGATCGATTCGGAACCTAAAGCCCGTCGAACGGCCCTCGGTTGGCTCAGCCGGCGTGACCGGAGCACCCTTGATATCCGGCGGCGTCTCGTCGCCCGGGGTGTGACGGACGACGTCGCCCGGCGGGTTACCGACTGGCTCGAAGAGCGCGGTTTTATTGACGAAGGGAAAATGGCGCGCCGCCTCGCGGAACGGGCCCTCCACGAACGGGGCTACGGCCGCCGACGGGCGCGGGCATGGTTGCTCGCGCAGGGCATTCCGTCCTCCACGGCGGACGCTGCGCTTGATGAGCACTACAGCCCCGAGGGGCAGGAAGAAGCCGCGCGACGTCTCGTTGAAAAACGGGGAATCCCGGCGACCCGTCGGGAGCAGGCGCGCCTGCGGCGTTTTCTTCTTGCCCGGGGATTTGAACCCGAGCTTGCGAGCCGCCTTGTGCGGGGGTATGCCGTGGACGACGTACCGGCTCCCGTGGACGACTGAAAAATCCGTGGAAAACCCGACGGTTTTCCACGTTTTGATTAAAGGAGGGGTTCATTGTGAAGACCTTATTGCGAACCGCCTGTCTGGTAGTGGTATTGGGGACTGTCCTTGCCGGTTGCGGTATCGGCAAATCCGTGCGTTATTCTCCGGGGGAGATCGGGACGTTTCCCGATGACGTCCAGGAACATATCCGCGCCGGGGAACTTATTATCGGCATGACCCAGGCGCAGGTTCGCCTCTCCTGGGGCGCGCCGTATGCGGTGCGCACCCTCGCCGGCCAGAACAGTGCGGTGCGGGAGGAGTGGGAATACCGGTCCCTTATGGGTGTTGTTCGTACCTACCTCTATTTCGACGACGGCGTGCTGTCGCGGCTCGTCTCAACGAATCCCAGCCTCACAGACCATACGAGGCCGTCCTCCGGCAGAACGGGGGAACCCGACGGCAGTGGAGAGGTTCGTGCAGAGCCTGCGACGGCACCGATAAAATAGCACGATGACCAGTAGCGAAATCCGTAATCGATTTGTTGAATTCTTCCGGTCCCGCGGGCATGAACACGTGCGGAGTTCCGCACTTATCCCCGAAGGAGATCCCACCCTGTTGTTTACCAACGCGGGCATGGTCCAGTTCAAGGGCGTCTTTCTGGGGGAGGAGACCCGGCCGTTCAGTCGCGCGGTAACCGTTCAGAAATGCGTCCGGGCCGGCGGAAAGCATAACGACCTGGAGAATGTGGGCCGGACCGCGCGGCACCACACCTTTTTTGAAATGCTCGGGAACTTCTCCTTCGGTGACTACTTCAAGGCCGACGCCATACGCTGGGCGTGGGAGTTTCTCACGGACGACGTGGGGCTTCCCGCCGAGAAACTCTACGCCACGGTCTTCGAAGACGATGACGAGGCCGCTGACTTGTGGCGCGATGAGGTGGGGCTTCCAGGAGAACGTATATCGCGGCTCGGCAAGGCGGACAATTTCTGGTCCATGGGCGATACGGGCCCCTGCGGCCCCTGCTCGGAAATATTGATCGACCAGGGTGAGACCCTCGGGTGCGGCAAGCCCGATTGCGCTCCCGGATGCGATTGCGATCGTTATCTGGAGATCTGGAACCTGGTCTTTATGCAGTTCAACAGGGACGCCTCGGGAGAGCTTACACCGCTACCGCGCCCGAGTATCGACACGGGGATGGGCCTTGAACGCCTCGCGGCCGTTCTCCAGGGAAAAACGAACAACTTCGATTCCGACCTCTTTGAACCCATCATCAGCACCGTAGCGGACACGGCAGGCATACCCTATCGGAGCAACGGAGATAAAGACGTATCCATGCGTGTCATCGCGGACCATCTGCGATCGACGGCCTTCCTCCTCGCCGACGGACTTCTTCCGGGCAACGAGGGCCGGGGGTACGTCCTCCGCCGGATAATCCGGCGGGCGGCCCGCCACGCCCGGATGCTGGGGCTCGAAGGACGCCCCCTGTCGGACCTCCTGCCGCGGGTCCAGGACGTTATGGGGGAAAGCTATCCGGAACTCACGGTTGACGGCGAGCGCTCAAAGAGAATCCTGGAGATTGAAGAAGGCCGGTTCGCCCATACCCTGGAACAGGGTATGGGAAAACTCGACGACCTGATCGGGAAGGCGCGGGCCGACGGGGTCTCGAAACTCCCGGGAGACGAGTTGTTCAGGCTTTACGACACCTTCGGCTTCCCCCTGGACCTTGCCGAAGACGTGGCCGTGGACGCGGGGCTCGAGGTTGATCACGAGGGATTCGAACGGGCAATGGACCAACAACGAAAACGGGCCCGGGCCTCCTGGGTGGGCGCCGAGGAAGAGATTCCGCCCGTCTACCGCCGGCTCGCCGAGGAACTGGACGGGGAATTCGTCGGGTACGATACCCTGGAGGCGACAGCAAGGGT
>CAYYSS010000129.1:0-7317 GCA_964474325.1 uncultured Nitrospirota bacterium | reverse complement strand
TCTGATATCGGCAACCTCGGTGAAGCATTGGTGGCCGATCGGAGCCCCCAGATCTTTTCCGCCGCCCTGGAATGCAACGGATATATCAAGCTACGCAATCATGTCGCCTTTCCGCAACTGCAGTTGGATAACTACGGCCGGTTGGTTTGGTACGGAACCTTCCCCGTTGATCTCGCCCCCATACTGGCACAACTCGAAAACGCATCGGTGCCCGGGAGCTGCGGCGGTTTTTCTGCATAAAATCTCGGTGTTCGATCTTAGAGATGACCATGGGTGAACGCAGTCCACGAACGAAACACATACTGGTTTTGAACGGCGAATCCCGAAACGGCTTGGCAATCGTCCGTTCCTTGGGTGCCCAAGGCTGTATCTGCGAGATTACGGCATTCGGACAGGGACGACTGACGCGGATCATAATGCAATCCCTTCGATCGAAATTTGTGCGCCGCGTGCATTTTTTACCCAAGGTCAGTCATGAGGAGGCATTCAAGCAGGCTCTTCTCGATCTCCTCGCCGCTGGAAGTTTTGACTATCTGCTTGCCGCGGGGACTGAAGCAACGAACTTTGCTTCAAAGCACAAAGAGGAGTTGAGCCGTTTCGTAACCCCCCTCGTAGAGGATTACGAAAAACTTTCCCTAGTTCACAACAAAAGCACCTGTCTCCCGTGGGCCGCAACCCTCGGGATTCCCGTGCCCCGCACGCATATCATTACGAATCTGGACGAGCTTCGCGCGGCGGTTGCTGAAATTGACTACCCTGTCGTGGTCAAATACCCGGACTCTAGCGCTTCGCAAGGGTTGTGGCTCTTTCCCCGGGGCGGCGACGATCTTCTTGCAGAATACACACGCCGAGTACCGGAAATTCTCGGAGGCGCAACCTCGGCGAACTATCCTTTGATACAAGAACGGCTCACCGGTGACCTTGTGGATACCACGGCATTCGCCGTCCGGGGAGAGACTGTTGCCGTGCTTTCCCAACGACGCCTTCTCACCGCATGGCTCGATGGTGGAGGGGGCCTTGTCAATATTACTAATGATATCCCCCGCATCAAAGCATTGACCGAAACCGTCGTTCGTGAGTTGGAATGGACAGGTCCGATCGAAATGGACTGGATAGTGGATGAGCAAGACGCCTCCTTTGCGTTGATCGAGATAAATCCTAAGTTCTGGGGAACTACACAGCTCACCGTCTCCTCCGGACTGGACTACCCCTCTTGGCTCTTTCGCTACTTTGAGCAGGGTCTCGTTCCTCCTGAGACTACCTACGAGCCGGGGCTCATGGGACGTTGGATATTCGATGAGATCGTTGCTATCTTCACCTACGCGCAAGGGAAAGAACGCTTCCGTTGCGAGCTGAGAGGATTCTTTCAGAGGTTTTCTTATAGCCCGTGCGTTACGGATATCTGGCCGCACGACATACGACCCAGCCTGCTTTCTGCGCTTCGTGTTGTTCGTAAACTCGTATTGAGCAGTCTCCTGTTCCGAAGAATATGGCAACTAATCCGATAAAGAAAACGCTTTCTCCCGTTGGTTCAGAGCCCCGTCTTCCTCCGAGAACAACCGCCTTCCGGATCCTGCTTCTGGGGCGCTTTGTATCTCTGCCTATAACATTCGTTACGGGGCTCGATTGCAAAGTGTTCACGATTTCCACGGTCACGAAGCGTCTTCCGACGCGCACCGCAGATCCCGCCTCACGTGTTCACTTGATAACGATGCCATTACGTCACTTCCCGGTTCATCGGCCCCTTCGGCAGGTTCTCAGCTCGCCGTGACCTTGTTGGTGCATACACCCGACGACTGCGTCTCCGAAGCACGGTGGGTATGCAATGTCATGCTCGGGGATTTCTTGGGACAGGACTTCACGACGTCCCCGACACGCACCGACTATTACCGCATTGAATCCGCAGGCCGCTGTTTGGAATTTCCGAACCTTTTCCTGGCACGTGCCCGGGACGCATGGCTTACGCCCGCGTCCCTGGCACCCTCCCCGTTACCACTCTGGGACATCTCCACAACAGGCCTGAAGGTTCCGCTCCTCCGCGAACCCCTGCCAATCCTCTTTGGGAAGCCAACGTCGGCCATAGCCTCCAACCGCGTGAGACTCGGCGTGGATATTTTCGGGACGGCCTTCTACCTGCTCTCCCGTTACGAGGAGACGGTACTTCCGGACCGCGACGACCACGACCGCTTTCCCGGTACGGCGTCTCTCAATTATCGCTGTTCTTTCCTTCATCGCCCGCTAGTGAATGAATATCTCGAAGTTTTATGGGCGGCGATGAAGTTCCTTTGGCCAAGGATCGAGCGAAAACGCCGTGAGCCAACAAATGTCGTCAGCGTGGATCTGGACGCACCCTATCAGATAAGCGTGGCGCGACCGGTTCGGCTTGCTCGGAGAATTGCCGGAGACCTTATTCGCCGACGATCACCTCGCGTTGCGGCGCACACGGCGAAAACCGCCTGGAACGCCTTTAAGGGAAACCATGATTCGGATCCGAGCTTTCGTGCGATCGACTGGATAATGGACAGAAACGAGGCCGTTGGGAACAAGGTCACGTTCTTCTTCTTTGCCGGCCGCACCAGCCGCAAAATGGACGGGTGCTACGACCTCGACGACCCCGCGATCCGCCGGTTGATGCAACTTATCCATGGAAGGGGGCACGAGATTGGACTCCACGGAAGCTACGGCACGTACCGGGACGGCGCCGCCATCGCTCGCGAAGCGGCAAACCTGCGACGCGTGCTCGACGAGGAGGGAATCAAACAGGAACCCCTCGGCTCCCGCCAGCACTACCTGCGCTGGAGTAGCCGTGAAACGGCGCACCATCTCGACCTTGCCGGGTTAGCCTACGATTCCACCCTCGGTTACGCCGACCGCCCCGGCTTTCGTTGCGGAACCTGTTATGAGTACATCATGTACGACGTGGTCCGACGTCGAACCCTATCCATACGGCAAAGGCCTTTGATCGTAATGGAATCTTCGGTGCTCGATCGACGGTACCTGAACATGGGCCATACCGAGGATGCTCTCGCTTTCATGCAAGAATACAAGGACATATCCCGCCGATTCGGCGGATGTTTTACCTTGCTCTGGCATAATACCCGTTTGACGACCGAGGCGGATCGCCGGTTCTATTTGAATCTGATCGCATGAATAGTAATATCAACATCGGCTCCACCGTCAGCGGGGACAACGCCTTCGCCGTGAAGGTTGCGTACGTCGTCCTGCAAGAAGAACAAATCATCGGCATCGAGAACAAGATTCGCGAGAAGGCCGAAGCCCTGGCTTCGATTGGGCTACGGAACTTCGAAATCGTAGTTGTGAATCCCGATTCGAACATGCGCGATGGGCCTCTTCGTTACGTATCCTACCGCCGACGTCCCTTCCCCTTCAACCGATTTGACGTCATCTTTCGTCGTTACGACCTCATCGAGAGCGCCCTCGACCTCCGAAAGTACGACCTCATTATCTTGCGCTATCCTGCGGCCGACCGGTCCGGTGTCGCCTTCGTCCGCCGCCATTTCGTCATCATGGAGCACCACTCGTTGGTCCTCGACCAATATCGCGCTATGGTTAAAACCCAACAAGGACTTGCAAGGAAGCTTTTGAAGTATATCCGGTACTTCCTCGAACGCCGGTACCGGCGCCAAATTATCGCAGGTTGCCGGGCAATGATCGCCGTGACGGACGAAATCCGCCATCGGGAACAGGTTGCCACGGAAACAACGCAACGGCCCGCGGTGACCATCCCAAACGGCATTGATGTCGGTAGCGTACCCTTAACCGGTTTCCAACCTTTTAACGGCAGAAAACTTGATGTCGCCTTTGTCGCTAGTTCCTACGCACCATGGCACGGGATCGAGCGTATCGTATCAGCAGTCCTCCGTTACACGGGCGCCGTGGACGTAGCCTTACATTTTATCGGCGACCTAACGCCAAATCGTTTCAACGGTCTTCCACAGCCCGACAACCGTTTTCGGTACCACGGCCTCCTCAAGGGATCAAAACTCGACGACATTATGTCGGAGATGACACTTGGTATCAGCACGCTCGGCCTTTACAAGAAAAATATGCATGAGGCGTGCTCATTAAAAACGCGGGAGTACACCGCCCGAGGTTTGCCCTTCATCCTCGGATACGAGGATCCCGCCCTGCGAAACGTCGATCCTGAGCATCGGTTCTTCCTGAAGTTTGAAAACAGCAATACGCCAATCGATTTCGTTGAGATTATTCGTTTTGCCGAACGTATCTCTCACAAAGAACACCGGGGAACAATTGTGAAGTATATGCGACAATACGCGCGAGAGCATATGGATACGGCCGTTAAGATGCGACAATACGCCGCCTTTGTAGCCGAACTATTAACTCAAGAATCCGGCCGTGAAGGACAAAACGTACCCGACCCGCTTGTTTCCTCCGACGCACCTGATTAATCCGCAGGTCATCCCGGGATTATCCTGTCTTACGGGCGACAATAGTGACTGTTTGCGATTTACCGTTCTTCGGCGCGACAGCGCCTACTTTATAACGTAAGACGTAGCGTACGTACGACCAAAGAAATCGGGGCAATCCACGGATGCGGACCGGTGTGTCGCGCTTCTTCCGGAACGCGCGTCCCGGCCTTTGTCCTCGCTATATCGAGTAGGCGTTCTACGGCCTGTCTTACCACCGAGAAGTTTTCGGATGATCGAAAGAGCGTTACATACAGCGAGTTGAGGGCCGATCGGGTACCGTCGCATCGCCAAAACTTCGAAGCCCTCTTGGATCAATAAGTCCTGCAGATTCTTGCCACTGAAGAAGAACAAGTGGTCTGGCAGCTGAAAACTCGGATACAATGAAAAATATCGTCGCCGCACTCCCCCAAGATTGCCTGTCTCAAGGAACAACACTCCGCCGTCCCGCAATCGGTCGTGGGCAAGGCGAAGTTCGTGTACGGGATCGACGAAATGACTGATAACGTCGCAATGATAAACGACGTCGAAACAGGGGCCGCGAAAAGACTCGGCGCTCAAAGGTGACTCCTCGCATGGGATTCCAAGCGTTTCACAGATATACGCCGCCTGTACAGGGTTCAACTCTACCCCCCCGGACGTCGAAACCCTTCTTCCGGCTCTCGTCCAGGAAATTACCCTGTACCGGCACCGATCTCGTGCTGACGGCCGCGGGTCACATAGGTTTCGAGAATCTTCGTTGCATGGCGGGCAACAAGTCCTTTGAATGTCTCTCCGGCGATGTGGGACTCGGCGCAGATTGCGGCTTTATCGTGCCCGTAACAATTTATCACATTATCGTGAACCGGTCGCGGAAAAACGTAAATGACCTCGCACGTCGGACACTGCAGGGCCCTGTGTCCATGCTCTTCGAGCACGATAATAGTACCAGCCCGTGCTTCCGCAAAGCATGCACGCAGCTAGCAGGTTATTGAAAAAACGTCGTTTTGGACAGGACCGTGCTTGTCCATTCGGAATTGGGGGTGTTCGACTTGCGATATAAGTATGTGCATACCCCCTCCATCGGCTCTGATGCTTCAATTTCTGAAGCATTTTCGAACCGTTTTTCCGTGTTTGCCCATACCCCTCCCGGGGAGGTTCAGGTGACTCCCAAATTCCTCAATCTGATCAGGTTGTAGGCGGCCGCGGTGAACGTAAACATCCACCCGACCCGATCCTTCCCTCGATAACGGGTCTTACGCATCATGCCCACGGTCTTGGTCCAGCCAAAGATCTGTTCCACAACCTTGCGCTTCCGCTGACTGATTCCGTATCCGGCATGTCGTGTCGTGCGACCATCTATCGCAGACCCCACGGATCTCTGTGCCACGTGAGGAACAACATTCAGACTACGGAGCCTTGCCACAAAGGCCGCCGTGTCATACCCCTTATCGCCCCCAACCGTGGCGCGACCGCAACACGTATCGAGTACCATTTCCGCCGCCGTCTCACGCTCGGCCGTACCCGTGGCCGTTGTTACCCGAGAATCCACCACAAGTCCATGGCGGTTCTCCATCAGTACATGGCCCATGTACGAAAGTTTCGATTCCTTTCCATCACCCTTGCGAAAAAGCCGGGATTCCGGATCCGTCGTAGACTCGTGCGTGTCGTTCTTGCGCTTCTCACCATGGAAATCAACGTCTGGGTTCTTGCCTTTACCCGAAGGCTTTTCACCCTTGGGGCGGAAACTCTTCAACGACGCCCACGCCTCAATCAGCGTGCCGTCAACCGTGAAATGCTCATCGGACAGAAGTCCCGCTTCTCCTGCTTGCCGGACCACCGCGTTCAGAAACTCTACCGCGATATCGGAATCGATCAGCCGATCCCGGTTCTTGGAATACGTGGAGTGATTCCACACCTTGGCGTCCGCCGGGAGACCAACGAACCACCGGAACAACAGGTTGTACTCCAACTGTTCCACCAGCAACCGTTCGCTTCGGATGGAATAGAACACCTGGAGCAGCAGAGAACGAAGCAACTGCTCAGGCGGGATCGACGGACGCCCTTTCTCGGAATACATCTCCTCAAACCGACGCCACGGATCCTGCAACGCCTTATCCACCATCTTGCGAATAGGACGAAGAGGATGGTTCTTGGGGATTCGTCTTTCCGGAGAAACGTAGCTGAACATCATCTCCTGGGGTACATCATCACCGCGCATCAAAGCCCTCCGTCTAAGGTCTTGAGTAAGATGCGCTTACAATACAATCTGTATGTGAAAATCATGTGTTTTTCAACAGCCTGCTAGTTCCGGAACCCGATCCGTTCCCGAATGAAGGCCGTATCCCCGGGGTGCGCCTTCTCGGCGCGTTCCACGATTTCTTTTTCCTTGGAAGAAAGTTCGTCCTTCCACGACCGTAGCGGCCGGGAGGTGTAATTATTGACCAGGCGGGTATCCACTGCACGATTAAGGTCCAATTCGAGAAAGGTATCGAGGCGGTCAAGCACCCCCGGGAGGCGCTCTACCAGGTCCTCGTACCCAACGTACAACACCCGGTCAGGGGCGCGGGCATCCAGGGAATGCATCGCGTAGAGGTTGTGTTCGATCCAGTAGCGGGGAATCTCCGCGAAATCGAACAACGGGGGCTTTCCACGGCCCGACTGGTCCTTCCTCGTGAATTGCCAGCAGGCAGATCCGTCCCCGGGGTACTTTATCTCATATCCCTTCCGCGCGAGGGACAGGAAGTGCTTCTTCAAACTGTTCGCATGTGAGTAGATATCCCGCACGAGGAAGATATAGCGGGCGTGGGGAAAGAGCGCGTCCAGGTAGCGGATCTTGTTGGCGAGATGGGTGGATTTATTCAGAAGATAAAAGGGCGCTCCCCGCTTC
>CAYYSS010000128.1:0-7371 GCA_964474325.1 uncultured Nitrospirota bacterium | reverse complement strand
TTTCACCCACTGAAAGACCGTGCCTTTGCACGGCGCACTGCAACTGTAAGGTAAAGAAAAGGAAAACGGCTTTATTTTTGCCACGAATGGACACGAATGAAGGGAAGAAGTTGGAAGGGAGAAGAATAGGCGCTAGCAACCAGCAACCGGTTCCTGCGTTCACCATTCACAGGTGTTTTAACCTCGAACCCGGAACTCCCCTCCCGCCCATAGCCTCTCGCCTCCCGCCCATAGCCTAGAGCCCATAGCCCATCCTGCATCTCCCCGTCCCCAACGCCGCGCCGGGACGTGCGTTCACGCGAGGACTTTGAAAACTAACTCGAGCATACTGTCGATCCGGTACGGTTTCTGGAGAAAACCGTTTACGATACCGTCGATTTCGGAGACGTTGTCTGTAACCGCGTAACCGCTCGAAAGAACGATCTTGAGATCCGGGTCCATCGCCCGGAGACGTTTCGCGGTCTCGATCCCGTCAAATCGCGGCATCGTTCGGTCTATGATCACAAGGTCGATCGGTGTTGTACTCCCTGCGTATATATCCAGGGCCTCTTGCCCCCCGGCCGCCGTCAGAACATGAAAACCCGCGTCGGCGAGGGCTGTCTGCAAAACCTCCAGGATCGTATCTTCGTCGTCCACCACAAGGATTGTCCCCGTCGTCGGCCGCGCTCGTTCCGGGGAACAATCCTCGACGACGGCTGTTTCCTCGTCCGCGGCGAGAGGGAGCCAGACGGAGAACGTGGCGCCCCCGTCCGAGCCGTTCCGTGCCTCGATCCACCCCCCGTGGGTTTTGGCCACCGAGTAGGCAACGGAAAGGCCGAGTCCGGTTCCTTTCCGTGCGCCCTTCTGTTTCGTCGTGAAAAACGGCTCGAAGATACGGTCGATGAGCTCTTCCGGGATACCGCATCCGGTATCCGCAAACCGGACGACGGCGTATCTTCCGTTTCCGCGTTCACCGGACGGCGGCACGGCCTCGCCGGGTTCCCGTTCGGCCTGCTCCAAGGTTATTGTGATCGTACCTCCGTCTTCCCCCATCGAGTCCCGGGCATTGAGCGCTATGTTCATGAACAACTGGTAGAGCTGAGACCGATCCCCGAGGATTTTGAGCGGGGTCGCACTGAAATCTTTCCGGATAACCACCCGGTCGCCGATCATCCGATCCATGGTTTCGACAAAGTCGGTCACGAAATCGGCAAGCGACAGCACCCGGAACTCGGTCTCCGCTTTCTTGCCGAAAACAAGGAGCTGTTTCGTCAAGTTCGATGCAACGTCGAGAAGCTCCCGTATACGCCCGAGGGAGCGGTCCCTCTGCGAACCCGCTGCCTGAGTAGAGGCCAAATCCGTATACCCCATGAGCCCGGTAAGGAGATTGTTGAAGTCGTGGGCGACGCCCGCGGCAAGGGTACCAAGGGCCTCCATCTTCTGGGACTGTACGAGTCTCGCCTCGAGTTCGCGCTTTTCTTCCTGGGCGCGCCTGAGTTCCGTGAGGTTCCGGGCAACAATGTTCATTATTTCCCTGCCCCGGATCTTGTGTTTTCGAACGGTCATTGCCACCGGAACGGCCTCGCCGGCGGCTGTGCGGAACTCCAGTTCCAGGTTGCAGATATCCTCCGACTCGCAGGATTGGGAAAGCGAGCGATATTGTCCCTTGGCGTTTTCCGAAAGGATATTCGTAAAAGGCTCTCCAAGTACGTCCCGGCGTCCAACACCCAGAGTTCTCAGCAGGGTTTCGTTGCACTCGATTACAACTTGTTCCTGATTCACCGAAAACATCATCTCCGGGCTGTTTTCGTACAGATCCCGGTACCGGGCCTCGCTGTACTTGAGCCGGTCCTGCATCCGGACCTGCCGGGTAATGTCGTTTACCGTCTCGATAACCGACGTAATCCGGCCGGACCGGTCTTTCAGGGGATACGCGCTGATTTCCACATAAGACGGCATTCCTTCCGCGCCCCGGTGGATGTGTACCTCCCGAACCGTGGCGCCTGTATCCAGGGTTTTGGCTACCGGGCACCGCTCGCCCGTCTCAAAACAGGGTTTATTCTTACCGTGGGATACTTCATAACAGTACCGTCCTCGAATATCGGCATCCGCCAATCCCGCCCGTTCCCGGTAGACCCGGTTTGCCCGCAGGATTTTGAAATCCGGACCGACCATCACGACCCCTTCGCCGATCCCTTCGAGTACGGACCGAACGAAATCCTCCGAACTCCGCACCCGGTCCTCCGCGGCCCTCCACTCGGTTATATCCCGAAGCACTTCCACCATGTATTCCACCGCCCCCTCCGGCGACCGTATCGGCGCCGCGTTTACTTCAAAGAGGCGCTCTTCCCCGTCCTTGCAGACGTGGCGGTGAGTAACACGGACGGCCTCTCCGGCGTTGAATACCTTTTCGTAAGGACACTGGGAGTCCATAAGGATGCAGGGGCTTTCCTCGGCGTGGCTTATCCTGTGACACGGCTGGCCAACGGCCGACTCCCTGTCGAGGCCGCACAAGGCGATGTATGCGGAGTTTACAGATACGACCCGGTAGTCCCGGTCGATTACAAGCACCGGCTCGGTAAGCCCCTCAAGAATACGATCGGCAAACCCTTCTTCCCCCAATACTGTCCCCCGTCGGTTTCGTCGCACGTATTGTCCGGAAAACGCGCTCACGCCGAAAAACTGATCAAGAATTGCCGCGAAAAGTTACGATGGCCAAGAATTATACCAGACAACACGTACCTGTGTGCAAAAAACGCAAAGGGGCGCCCGAACAAAACCCTCGGCCGCCTTTTGCATCTATTTTCTCCTGAAAACAAGGGACCATCGGCACAACGAATCGTTACATGCGGCACCGAATCCATCTGCGGGATCGACGGAGAATCCCGTCTCCGGACTTCTGTTTGCCCGGCCGGTATATCGTCCTGACGTATATCGCCCTGTCGCGGCAGCTTCTTCAGACACTGCCGCAAAATCACGGGGACGGGAAATAAACGGCTCTTACTACTCCTCCTGATGCGTATACTGATAATAATCGCAGACACGGCAATTACCCGCCTTCTGCACGAACGTGCCCTGAGGCTTCCCGCCGCACATGGTGCCTGCGACCAACCAGCAAAGCGTGCCCGCGTTTTTCTCCACGGCCGGGCAGTCTCCCGAGACGTCTCGCCCGCACTTCTTGTAATCCCAGCAATTGACCTTGTCCACCATAGAGGGCACCTCCAAAGACCGAATGATTATGCCTCTAAAGAAGGCATATCCTCTATCGGCGGTTTTCAGGAAATCTTTAACTGGAACTTTACCTTAACGTTGCAAAAGTTCCCCGGAAAAGGGGTCGGGGGGATCAAGAAAATACGCACGGCTACTGCTTTTCCTGAAACGGCGAACGTGTCCGGATGCGGTACGGCGAACGCCACGAAAGGTGAATTCCGGAATCGGCACGAAATCCTGCGCCCCGCCTCCGGCCTCTCCCCTATCGCCCATTGCCTCTCGCCTATCGCCTGCTCCCTTCATGCCGTGATTTGGACGACGATCTTTTCAACGAGTCACCCGGCCACGGGCTCGCAGAAACAGGTGACTTCCTTATCCAGACGCCCGTCACGAATGGCGACCACGCGACCGGCCTCGGCGGCGGCTTCGGGGTTATGGGTGACCATGATGACCGTCTTCCCCAGGGCATTTAACCGCTTGAGGCCCTTAATCACCTCACTGCCCGTTTTGCTGTCCAGGTTCCCCGTGGGCTCGTCGCCAAGGATGATGTCGGGTTCGTTCACCAGGGCCCGGGCGATGGCTACCCGCTCCTGCTCGCCGCCGGAGAGCTGGGCCGGGAGGCGATCGGCCTTGTCGGCAAGGCCGACGGTTTCCAATACCTTCCGTGCCCGGTTTCGTTTGGTACGGCGTGAGTCCCGTTCTACGGCAATGGGGATCATCACGTTCTCGAGAGCCGACAGGTGGGGAATAAGGTGAAAGGCCTGAAAGACAAACCCCAGGCGGTCCCGCCGGAAATCGGCGAGTTCTTCCACGGAAAGTTCTTCGAGCGCGATCCCGTCGATCCGAACGCTCCCGCCGGTCGGCCGCATAAGCCCCCCGATAATCGAAAGCAAGGTGGATTTCCCGGACCCCGAGGGCCCCATGACGGCCACGAACTCGCCCCGTTCTATGCACAGGGAAACACCGCCCACGGCGGAGACCGTGGTACTGCCGAGCCGATACTCCTTTGCAACATCGTGAAGTTCTATATAGGCCATGGCCATCTCCTTTTTCAAAGATCCCGCAGAGCCTCGGCGGGTTCCAGTCCCGCCGCGCGATAGGCGGGATACACCGCGGCAAGCAGTGCCAGAACCCCGGAGACAACTACCGCAACGAGCCCGACCGCCGGATCAAGGGGGAACTCCAGTCCCTGGGTCAGGGCAAGAAACGGTGCGGCCCGGGCGGGAAGCACGGCCCCGAGACCCGCGCCGATGAGCCCGCCGATAAGCCCGAGAAGACCCGCCTCCAGGTAGACTACCCGCATCACGTGCCGTCTGCGAAAGCCTACGGCCCGGTAGATACCGATTTCTTTCCGCCGCTCGGACACTGAAGCCATCATGGTCGTAAAGACGATCATCCCCGCAACAACCGCGATAATACCCGAGACCCCGTAGGAAAACCGGAAAAATCTGCCCACGGCCTCCATCTTGAGTTCCAGGGTCTCCTTCATGGCCCGCACCCGGGTACCCGGAAGCACCCCGGCCACCTGCGCCACCATATCCTCGATAGGACAGCCGGCGCAAAGGGCCGCGATCTCCACGAAACCGGCCTTGCCGGGCGTGCCCAGATGCCGCCCCGCCCGGTCGAGATCGACGAAAACCAGTCCGTCGTCCTCGCTGCCGGTTTCTTCGAGTACGCCCGAAACCCCCAGGGTCTCGCCGCCGAGCATGACCTGGTCTCCGACCTTGAGCGAAAGGGCGTCGGCCGCTTGTGCGCCGAGGAGCAGAGAGCGATCGTCGGTGGGACGGATACCCTCGCTCAGACGCCACCACTTTTTCAGACGGAACTCCTCCGCAAAGCGCACACCGACCAGGAGTACGGGGGTGCCGTTCAGTGTGGTGCGCCCCGACAGCTTCGGCGCGATCGTGCTGATGTTCCCGGCGTTTCTGATCGTCCGGAGCCGGTCCAGGTCGGCGACCGAGAGAAGCCGCTGTACCGCACCGGGTACGGTCACGCCGCCGTAGGAAAGGGTCAGGCCGTCACTCTCCGGCACAACGATGATATTCGCACCGTATTCGTCGAGACGGTGGGCGACATCCGCAGTAACACCCCTGCCGAGACCAACGAGGGTAACCGCCGTGGCCGTACTGATGATCAGCCCTAACAGAAGGAACAGCACCCGGCTCTTGCGCCGCTGGATGCTCGTAAGCGCGATTTCCGTAAGGTTCATGGGGCCTTAAAAGTATGCCGCGCCGCGCTCGAGTTCCCGGGCGTCGAGAACGAGCTTCCCGCCTTCGATCCGCCGCGAAAGGGGAACCGGGTTACAGCCGCCCCGCTGGACGTTGATCTGAGAGGCCGGAAAGATGTTATCGCAGTTTCTGCAGATCATGGCGGAACCCTCCTGCCGGTACCCTTTCTTCTCCTTATAACAGACGTCGCAGGCATCCAGTGCCGCGCGGATAACCCCGTCGCCCGCTTTCAGAACGAAGAACTTCACCGTTTTGTTACCGGCGTTTATCTTGAAGTAATGCGCATTTCCGTCAGTCACTTCGTTGAGTCCGATCCTCACAATACCCTCGTCCGCATAAACGGTGGTCGCCGAATCGGCCAGGAGAACCGCACCGGCAACCGCGAGGACGGCCGCCGCCGTGACGGCGAGAGCGACGATCGTTTTCCCTTTACTCCGTCGGGCAGGCGGTGCGGCGGCGGAAGAGCCGCTCGTTTTCAGTTTCTCGCCGCAGTCGCGGCAGAATTTCGCTGAACTTCTATTCTTTGTTCCACAAGACACGCACTTCATATTCGACCTCCATCGTGGTGTTCGTCTCAGGTTTGCGGTCGGGCACCCGCGTCAACGGGTCCCCGCACGGACGTAACGGCGGACGAACCCGCCTGCGTCGGGAGTTCGGGACGGAGACACAGGCCCGGTCGATGCCGTCGATACCCGGGTACTGCAGCATCCGCCGCCGCATCCGCCCCCGCCGCTTTTACCCGTCGTACAGCAGGCGCCTTTTTCCGCCGGTGCCGGGATATGTACCATTACCGGGATTTCCTTTTTCAAATCCGACATTCTCAGGGGAATTCCGGCCGTCCTCCCGCCGACGCTTACCGTCTGCACTGCCGGCGTCCGCAGAGAAGCAAGTCTCGCAAACGCCAAGTCCCGCCGTACGGCCCGGCGGAGCCCCTCGTCGTTGCCGTAGGTTTCGGCCACGAACCGGGCAAACGCCCCACCGTCCCAGAGCCCCTTCCGCGCCCGGAAGCGTTTTACGGCCCAGTCGATGTCCGCCTCCGCTATACGGATACCCCGACGGGCGGCTGACGCTTCGAGGACCCGTTGATCAACCAGTTCTTCAAGTACCCGGTAACGGAACGAGGCCCAGGGGCCCGGCGCCCGCCCGCTTTTTTCAAGCAGGGCGAGACGTTCCCGCACGGCCTGATCGAGTTCCCGGGTCGTTATCCTCTCTCCATCCACCACGGCCGCCGTGTTCCGGTAAAGCAGTGCCCCATGGCCGACCATACCGGCCAGGACCGCGACCGTGGCCAGGACAAGGATCAATCCGTCCCGAAAACGCCTTCGCGACCGGAAAAAGCCGGCGGCATGCCCCGCCGCACCGCATGCATCGCAATACGCGGCAGAGGATTCGATCCGTGTTCCGCATTGATCGCAAAAATGAGCCCGGTCCGTCATACCCGGTTCTTAGGCAAGAACCCGGCCAAACTATTTTTACTTTTGTTTTAGAGGGTTAAAAAACAAGCGGCGGACAGGTTGTGTGTTTTCCTGCGCCCGGGTGAAGGAAATCCTACAGTCAGGTTCCCGCGCACGTTCACCACGCCGAGGGAAAAGTTGGCAGTCGGCGGCCTTTGGAAGTCAGACGTGAGAAGGGAGACGGGAGAAGAAACAAGGAAAACGGGAGAGGGGAGAAGTCAGAAGTAAAGTCTTTTCACGTCTAACGTCTTCCGTCTTACGTCTTCCTGCCTCTTACGTCTCACGTCTTCCCTTTTCCGTCTTCCCGCATCCGGCCTCATCCCCCGTCGCCCATAGCCTCTCCCCTCTCGCCCCTCGCCCATTGCCTATAGCCCATTGCCCATCCTTCATGCCGTCGTGCGGATTTTCTTGAGGCCGCCGGCCCCGTATGTTATGCCACTGTAAGGTAGACCTTAACGTTGCAAAAGATTCTTGGAGAAGGGGCCGGCGGGATCAAAAAA
>CAYYSS010000127.1:0-7401 GCA_964474325.1 uncultured Nitrospirota bacterium | reverse complement strand
CAAGAGTTCGGACAAGACGGTGAGCCGCGTTGTCGGACAACCAGGGGCGTGCACTGTGACCCGACGCACCCCGGCAGACAATCCGGCCCCGGAGGATACCTTTTTCCCGCACGACAATCTCGTTGAGACTCCCGGAATCCGGGAGAATGGCTGTCTGGCACCGGTAATCCTGTTCATTTAGGAGATACCCAACCCCGTGGTGGCCCCCGGACTCTTCGTCGGCGGTGATCATAAGGCCCAAGGGCAGATCCGGCCGTTTCGATACCAGGTTTCGAAAGACCTCCGTGAGTATGGCGACCTGCCCCTTCATATCCCCTGCTCCCCGGCCGTAGAGACGATTTCCCTCTATGGCGGGAATAAACCCCTCCGGGTCGGATGCCACCACGTCCACATGACCGACGAGGAATATTTCAACCGCTTCGGTATCCGCCGGTCGGGCAACGAGCGACGGCCAGCCGTGAGAACAATGGGTCTCGACGCGGACGGCGCCGTTTTCGTCCACATGGTTTCGAATGAGGTTGACCGCCTGTACGAGGCCGTCGGGGTTGTCGGACGTGGACGGTATGAGAATGAGGTCCCGGAGGAGGTTCAGGATGCGTTTCTCAATCTCGTTCATAGCGGCACTGGGGCGGGAGCAGATTGGGGAACTCTCGGATCATGGCCATACACTCCCCGGGGGTGTCCGCAAGAAAGAGCACTTGGGATTTCATGAGTCCGCCGCCGTCGGTCTCGATGGCGCTCAGGGGTATGACCCCCGAGCGCCGGCTCGGTTCGAACAGCCTGTCGTTGCGGTCAAGGATGGCGAGGAATTCGTCCATATCCATACAGGCGCCGAAAAAGACGTTGCGCATAAGCCAGGCACCCCCGGGCCGGAAGTGAAGCGCCAGGATCGAGGGGTAGGAGGCCCCGGTGACACGGGCGTTTACCTCGCAGGTGTAGACCGTAGAGGCGCCCTCGTTTCCGCAGACCAGGAAATCCACGCTTCCCGTGCCCCGATAGCCCGTGGAGGCTACCCACTCGGCGACCCGCGCGGACTGTCGAAGGAGTTCCGCGGTGACGTCGTGCGGGCCCGCCAGACGGTAAGGAGGCGAGACGTTTCCTTCGTGTACACTGTGGCGGCTCAGGAGTTGTTCCGTGAGATCGAAAAGGGTGACCCGACCGTCATTGCCGCAGAAAAACTGGACGCTGGGGGAATCGACCCGGGAAATACCCCGAAGGCCTTCCTCGATCCATCCCTGGACCAGAACCTCGCCGTCGGAAAAAATATGATCCACCGCCGGTTCATCCTCACGGGTAAGATCGACCACGGCCATGCCGAAGCCTGAAGCGCCGAGCGAGGAACGCACCGCCGCCCGCCGGTACCCCGCGGCCGCCAGATCGTCCAGCAGTCGCCGAAGATCCCCCGGGGTTTCGGCCTTGCCGCCGTCGAAGGCAGGGAGGCCCTCCCGGGCGAGAAAATCGTGGAGGAGGATCTTGTCGTTGGCCGCCCGGCAGGATCGGCGGGTATTCATGGGGGATTTGCCGAGTTCGCCGCCGAGGTACTCCAGGTATGCATCCGTTACGTAGCCGTCGACGGTTGTTGCGGGATGTCGCCGGATCCGTTCCAGGACAGGTTGCGGGATTCGGTAGGGACCGGGGCGGTTTTCGGGATCGTATTGCACGACCTCGATGTCCGGAAGAGCGAGTCCCAGGCGTCTGGAAAAATAGTCGAGCAGTCCTGCATGGGGCCGGTTCCTCTGGAGGAGCAGATTGACGCCGCCGGTGTAGAGAAGTCCAAGGATCGGTATCATACGACTGCCGTAACCCTCGAAGCCCCTGACGTTGGCCATGATTGCCCGGGTCTTCTCGGGTTCGCCGAAAAAAATACATTCCAGGTTGGCAAAGAAGACGGTTTCATGGGGCCAGAACTCCGGCAAACGGCCCAGGCATGAAGAAACCTTTCCGGGTCTCGACGTCGTATTCGTCACGGACTCCATAGGATTATCGTACACCATGGCGAACGGGTTGGCGATCGTCACCGCCGCCCGTCGGAGGGCGACGGTATGGAGAGCGCAGGCGCGAGGCGTCAGCCTCTTACAAGTACAAATGACGACAAAACGCACACATTTTTCCGAAGTCGGGAAAAACGGGCTACGGGTGGACATGGAGAAAAAGTCAAAAGGGTATCAGCCACGAATGTTCACGAATAGTCACGAAGGATGAAGGAACTACGGAGGGGCGTTTGTTGCCACGGATGGACACGACTGGGCTCAGCCGGGGCGCAGGTCTGAGAGATGATGCAGGAATTCACGTTTCGTGGCATGTGCCGTACAAAATCCGGGCCCGGCGGCCGTTTCAGGAAAAGCGGTGGCCGTGCGTATTTTTTTGATCCCGCCGGCCCCTCTCGCGACAAATCTTTTGCAACAATAGGGTTAAAGAATCAAAGGAAATCCCGCCGAACGGGGGTGCGGACTTCTGGCTTCCGACTTCCCGAATCGGGTCTCCTGACCCATGCAGGGTCGATCCGACTGATCTCTGTCCCCTGATGCGGCTTGTCCGCGTCGAGGTTAAGGGAAAGAGTCCCCGCCGTGTTTCCGCGACCGCTCCAAGGTTGTGGCTCCAACGCCACGTTAGGGCAATGTGATCGTGAATGCGCCTTTATAGGTGTTCCCCGCCCGGAACTTCTTTGCCGTGCGTACGGCGTCGGCCCGGTTTTCGTACGGTCCGACGACAACCTTGTAGAGCCTCCGCCCCTTGATGATTTCAGTGGGATAACCCTCCTGCCGAAGCTTGCCCGCTATTGACCGGGCTCCGGCCTCCCGTCGGAAAGCGCCCACCTGCACGGCAAAGCCGGGAGTACGGATCGTCCGGGGTTTCTCCGCCTGCCGCGGCGCGATTGGTTCCGCGGCAACCGCTGGCGGCGGGGCCGTCTGCGGACGTGTTGTCGCCGGGGGCGGGACGTCCCGGGGTTTTTCGGCGTCATCCGCTATCTCCCGCGGAACCTCGGACGTACTCTCAACGTCGGCAGCGGGAGTGAGTGGTTCCTTCTCGTCCGCGGGTTTGAAGGGCTCCTCGACGGCTATCGGCTCGCGGACCGTCTCGATCGGTTGATCCGTATCTCCCGAGAAGAAGTACCAGCCCGCCCCGAGAGCCAGGAGAACGACCGCGCCGGCCCCGGCGTAGAAAAACAGGGGCCGGTTTCGCCGGGGGGCGTCAAGTTCGTGATCGTCGAAGATGTCTTCGGGGTACTCGTCGGGCTCCGGCTCTCCCGTGTCCGCGGAGGTAGCGGCCGGTGTATCGCCGAAGACGTCGAACTCCGTGTTATCTTCCCCGATCCGGTCGTCGTGCATCGTTTCCTCCGGAAGGGGTTCGAGTCCCAGGTCATCGTCTTTAATCACGGTTTCCTCGTCCCGCTCCGGAAAGGCCGCATCCTCGAGGCCCTCGTCCTCCTCCAGATCCGGCACATAAATCTCATCGCCCTGTTCCCCGTCGTACTCGACTTCGACCGCCGTAACGGCCGCCTCGTCGGTGATCGTCGCGTCTTCCTCGAGGACGATCGGGGTTTCAGCGGCATCATCCGTTTCGTCCGCGTCCGGGGCAAGACCGGAAAACAGATCGCCTTCGTCTCCGGCGTCGGCGACGGGTTCGGGCTCGGACGGTTCCTCGGGGATTTCCAGGTGTCGATGGACCGTTTCGAGTACGCGTTCACGGTCCAGGGGCTTTTTCAATACGTCGATAATACCGAACAGTTCCGTGTACCGGGGATCGAACGCCCCGTCCCGGATGGTGAGCATGATAATCGGCACGCTGGACATCCCGGGCAGATTCTTGATTTCTTTGCAGATATGGAGTCCGCTCTGGCCGGGCATGACGATATTGACGAATGCGAGGGACGGACCGATTTTCCTGGCTTTATCAATCCCCTCCTCGGGTGTGTCCGCGGAGAAGACGAGGAAGCCTTCGGTTTCCAACGAATCCATCACCGTCTCCACCGCGGTGCGGTCGTTATCGACGATCAGTATTCTATGCGGCATATTCTCCCCCCGGAACTCCAAACGCGTGCCACAGAACCCGAGGGGGCCCGATCCGTTGCCGGCACGGACCCGCCTCGGGCGTGTCCACGGAAACTATTCGAGCGTTATACACTCGACGGGACAGTTGTCCACCGCCTCCTGACAATCACAGGTGTCGCATTTATCGGGTCCGATAACGACAGCCTTCTCATCATCGTTGAGTTCAAATACTTCGGGGCATAATTCCGCGCACGTTCCGCATCCGATACAAACTTCCATATCGATTTCCGGTGTTGCCATAGTGTTTCATACCTCCCTTTCTTTTAAAGTGTTACGAAGTAGCCGTGCCGAGGCGGCACGGGTAATTTTTTGGGGAAGCCTCGCCAATATTACCATCTTTTTCGTCTTTTGTGGTCCCGCCCGGCGGGCGGATCAGTCCGCATTTCCCGGGTCGTCCGGTGCAGGCCCTCCTCGGCGACCGAGGGCGAGTATCTCTTCGCGCAGGCGCTCCATCCGCCGGACGGGGGGAGAGCCCCGACCCAGCCTTTTCGACAGCACCGCGTGGGCCTCGGCGAAGCTCACCGCTTTTCGTCCAATGGTGAGGTTGTCCGCATGGGCGACGATCTTTTCTTCAGGAGTGCGGGGCATGTAGTCCCCGGGAGGGAGCCCCAGTGCCCGGGCCTCCTCCGGCGGAAGTCCCGCCCCGACATGGGTCTCTATGATGCGAATCACGTCGGGGCTCAGGTTTTTCTCCCGGGCAATGGCCACGCCGTGGGCCACGTGCATAATCCCGCCGTCCCGTGATCGGCCGATGTCGTGGAGCAAAGCACCGGTCCTGATTAAGTCCTCGTCCACCGGCGCGTCCAGGCGCCGCGCAATCAGCAGTGCCCTTTCGGCCACCGCCCGGCAGTGGAGGATGACCTTCTCACTGCAACCGGCTTCGACCAGGAGGTCTTCGGGGGCGGGAGGGTGTCCGAAGACCGGCCGGCGGCGGTCCTCCCTCTTCATGGGGAAGGCGCCGGTTTTTCCGAAAGAAGCGCTCCCCGACTGAACGCCGTGGTCCACGTGCGCTCCGGGAAAAACCCGAACATCGAAAAGATCTCAAGGGATCGAGAAAAGGCCTTTTCGGACACCTCTATCCTCGGCTCCACGATATAAATACGGCCTTCGGGCGCCAGGGCCTTGGCGATTGCGTGGGCGGCGTCTTCCGGCGAGGAAATCTCGTGGAATGCGTAGTAGATGAATGCAACCTGGGCCATGCCATGGGGAAGCTCGACGCGGGCGATATCGCCGACGCGGATTTCGAGCTGGCTTCTCGATCGTACCGAGCGCATACGGCGGTACAGTTTTCTCGCCATGGCCTCCTGGAGTTCAACTGCGTAGACCTTTGCCGCTGTAGGCGCCAGGACCTCGGTAAAGAAACCGTTGCCGGCCCCGACCTCAAGAACCACCGTCGTCTCGTCGATCCCCGCCTCCGTCAACTTGTGCCGCCGGTTTGTCGTGAGGCGACGGAGAGGATTTGTAAGTATCCAACTCAGCCAATGAGGGCAAACCATGTTCGTCAGATCTCCATACCTGCGGGGCATTATACCGCGGGGACGTAACCAAACGCTAAATGCCCGGCCTCAACGAATGCCTCGGAACGCCGATTTGACCATAGGGCCGTGGGGACCTGAAACAGGAGGGATTTTAATGTTTGGGCGCAGCAATATGTGAAATCTTTAAACATATTGAAAATAAAATAAAAAAATTAAGAAACTTATCGGTCCGTCCCTATTGTACGGACCTGAACAGGTCCGCCGGCCGGTACGCGAAGAACAGATGCGGGACGTATGTCGGGGGGGCGTAAAACGGACGCCGAAGGGTTGAGAATTCCTTAGCCGAACGACCGGAGGCCAGACGGCGTTTCGGTTGCCGAAAAAATCGCCTTGATATCCCGGTGTTACATAGGTCAGAATATGTAACGGCGGGGCGGCTACCGGCTGGACATGCAGATCCCGCCGGACACCCTTTATTAACCCTGGCTTCTCACAGCCTTTTGTTGCGAGGGGCCGGAAAGGGGTATGGATACAAGGCGCGTGCAGATGTGGGCGCGCAGTCCGCAGTCGTACTTGTGCAGTTGTACTTGTATGGTATGTCGAGCATCCACAGCAAGCGCAACGCAGAAGACGTTGGGCTTTCCGGTTCCGCAGTCCCGCTGTGGCGGGATGAGAAATCCGGGTTAAACCGTCCTTTGCCGAAAGAAAGGGAGGAATGCCGCTTCGACTTTTCGGGTAGTCGCCATGCACGTGACAGCCGATCGCGACACATGCACACGTCCGCCCGGGACTCGGCCGCCGCTCGTCCCGGAAAGGTAACTTCTCTATTGTGCTTCCAAAACTGAAAATTAAGAACATAGAACTGGAAACCCCCATTATTCAGGGCGGTATGGGGGTCGGCGTCTCGCTTCACCCGCTGGCTTCCGCGGTGGCCCGCGAGGGCGGGATGGGTGTCGTATCCAGCGCATGTCTGGATCGCCTCGTGTCCAGCAGGCGGGGCAAACGGGTGAATTCCTTCGAGGCGGCCCACGAAGAGGTGTCGTTGGCAAAAGAAGGCGGTTTTGCGGGCATCAACATCATGGTCGCCCTGGTGAAAGATTACGAGGCGTCGGTACGGGGGGCGATCGAGGCCGGAGCCGATGCCGTTATATCGGGTGCGGGGCTCCCCATGCAGTTACCCTCCGTTGCGAAACCCAAAGACACGGCTTTGATACCCATTGTCTCTTCCGCGCGGGCGCTGGAGATTATCTGTCGCCGCTGGGAACGGCAGGGCTACCGCCCCGACGCCGCGGTCCTGGAAGGTCCCCTTGCCGGCGGGCACCTTGGGTTCAAGCTTGAGGAAATACACTTGGAAGAAAATACGCTCGAGCGCCTGCTTCCTCCGGTCAAGGATGTGGCGGAGCGTCACGGCGGGTTTCCGATTATCGTTGCCGGCGGTGTGTACAGCCACGAGGACATTCTACGGTTTCTCCGTATGGGAGCCGACGGTGTCCAGATGGGTACCCGGTTTCTCTGTACCGAGGAAAGCGGGGCTACCCCGGACTACAAGCAGGCGGTGCTGGACGCCAACGAGGAAGACATTCTGGTGGCGTCCCGCCCCGGTTCTCCGTGCGGCCTCCCGTTCCGCGTCCTGCGGGATGCCCCCATGTACCGGGACAGTCTTAAGGCCCTGCGCCCGCCGAAATGCGACAAGGGCTATGTTCTTCTCAAAGACGACGAGGGTAAGTTTACCCGCTGTGCGGCCAAGGAGAACAACCGGGACTTTTTCTGCATCTGTAACGGACTGCTGTGTTCGGCGGTCTACAATCCGGACAATGAATAGGGGCATATTAACGTCGGGGACCTCTCTCTTTGGGTACAGGAGCTGCTTC
>CAYYSS010000126.1:0-7402 GCA_964474325.1 uncultured Nitrospirota bacterium | reverse complement strand
ATTTTTTTGATCCCGCCGGCCCCTTCTCCAAGAATCTTTTGCAACGTTAAGGTCATTTCACGTTTCATCATTCACCATTCACGGCCTGAAGTAAGACGTGAGAAGGGAGACGGGAAAGGCCGGGAAAAATGTCGGCAGTCGTCGGTTGGCAGTCGGGCCGCACCTGTCGCCCATAGCCCATAGCCCCTTGCCTCTCGCCCATAGCCCATAGCCCCTTGCCTGTCACGTCTAACGTCTTCCGTCTCACGTTTTCCTGCCTCTCACGTCTCACGTCTTCCCTTTTCCGTCTTCCCGCCTCTCATCCCTCTCGCCCCTCGCCTCTCGCCCTTCCTATTTACATTACCCCGGTGTTTTGCTACCATCGAATCCGGAGGGCGGTGCCGTGCCCCGCCTTCGATGTATTCAGGAAAGGTAAAAAGAGGCTTGAGGTCCCGTGGGGGAGAGGGGAAAATATGGTTGTAGAATTCAGTGCCGTGCCGATTGGAACGGGGGCGGTCAGTCTTTCGAGGGAAGTAGCGGAACTGGTTGATATTATAGAACAAAGCGGCCTTCCCTATAGTCTCGGCGCCATGGGAACTACAGTCGAGGGGACGTGGGAAGAAGTTATGCCGGTTATACGGAAATGTCACGACCGTATGGGGTCGCATACGGGGCGGGTGGTTACCAGGATCGTCATAGACGACCGGGCGGGAGCGAAGGAACGGCTGTCGGGAAAAATCGCCTCGGTAAACGTGCGCCGCCGGGCGGCTTCCGGCGCCTGAGACGCCGCGTGGTCTTATCGAGTGTCTCCGGCGGGGTTCAACAATGTACAGTCTCTTTCGTTTAGGGAGTCCGGAGCCGGACCTGGCCCGGAGATGCCAGGACCGGAAACTCGGCCGCCCCACGGCCCGCCACCTCTGTTCGCTTATGGTGACGATTCACTGGCTCGTTCTCTATCCGCTGGCACTGTTTTTCGGTGGAGAAAAACCCCTCACCGATTACATCGACTTTCCGGCCAACTGGATCGTTTACGATATGTTCCGTTTGTTCGGCGAACGGGCCTTTGGTCTCTGGGCTATGGCGGCGACCGTAACGTACGGAGTCCTCGGCTGGGCTCTCGGAGCCGCCTGGGATTATTTCCAGTGCTGGCGTTTCAGAGCGAAACCGACGGCGGACGGTCATGACAACAAGGACTAATGATGTAATAGGTATCGACGTAGGGTCGGTTACGGTCAAAGCCGTGCGGCTCGATCCCGCCGGCAGACGCGTTGCGAGTGCCGTACGTCCCCATATCGGCCGACCGGCTCCGACCGCAGTCGAAATCATCCGCGAATTCGGCCGGGGGGCCGGGCTCGTACTCACCGGATCCGGCGTGGATGTCCTTGCCGAGGTCTTCGGCGCGCCGGTTATAAACGAAGTCGTGGCCCACGGTACGGCCGCCGTCGAACTTCATCCCGGGGTGCGGAGCGTTATCGAAATGGGCGGCGAGGATTCCAAGTTCATCAGCATAGGTGAGGGGCGGATAGAGGACTTCTCCATGAACGCCCTGTGTGCCGCCGGAACCGGCTCCTTTCTCGATCAGCAGGCGGAACGGCTCGGACTGGATATCGACACGTTCGCCGATATGGCTCTACGCTCGAAGGAACCGCCCCGAATAGCAGGCAGGTGCAGTGTGTTCGCCAAGTCCGACATGATTCACCTCCAGCAGATTGCCACACCGGTCGAGGATGTGGTGGCGGGTCTCTGTTTTGCCGTGGCGCGGAACTTCGGCAGTGCCATCTGCCAGGGCCGCCGGCCCGAACCCCCGGTCCTGTTCCAGGGAGGGGTCGCGTTGAACGCGGGTATGGTACGTGCGTTCCGGGAGGTGCTCGGCCTCAGGGAAATCATCGTGCCGGAACGGCCTGCTGAGATGGGGGCTTACGGGGCCGCGCTGTACGCCCTCGGCGGCACCGCCGCAGGGCGGATACCCCGGGTGTATGTCGAGGATTCGGCCTTGGAACGTCTTCTTTCCGAACACGTCTATGTGGCGGGATCGAGCGAACCGGCACTTTTATCCCCCCGGGCCGCCGGCGGCGACCACCCGGTGCGGAACCCGGGGACGCTGCCGCTCATCGCGGTCCGGAACGGGGGCGTGGTACCCGTAACCCTGGGTATCGATATCGGCTCGATCAGTACGAATCTCGCGCTCGTGGACAGGGACGGCAATCTGGTTGCCAAACGTTATTTGATGACGGCCGGGCGCCCTATCGATGCCGTACGCCGGGGGCTCAGGGAGATCCACGACGAAGTGGGAGAGAGGGTCCTCGTCGAGCGGGTCGGGACCACCGGGAGCGGCCGATATATGATCGGGGATTTTGTCGGGGCCGATGTGGTGAAAAACGAGATCACGGCCCAGGCCGTTGCTTCTGCGTTCATCGACCCGGAGGTGGAGTCGATTTTTGAGATCGGCGGTCAGGATTCGAAGTATATCGCCCTCAAAAACGGCGCGGTCGTGGATTTCGAAATGAACAAGGCCTGTGCCGCGGGGACCGGCTCGTTTTTGGAAGAGCAGGCCGAACGCCTGCACCTGAACGTGAAAAAAGACTTTGCCGAGCGGGCGTTCTGTTCGGCACGTCCCTGCAGTCTCGGAGAACGATGCACGGTATTCATGGAAAACAGTCTCCGGGCCCATCAGCAACAGGGCGCCCCTGTCGACGATCTGCTTGCGGGCCTTGCCTACTCCATCGTTCGCAACTACCTCAACCGCGTGGTCGGGGACCGGGAAATCGGGAAAAAGGTCTTTTTCCAAGGAGGTACCGCGTTTAACACGGCCGTGGTTGCGGCATTCGAGCGGGTACTGGGCCGGAAGATAGTCGTACCACCCCACCACGACGTGACCGGCGCGATCGGTATGGCGCTCATCGCCCGCAGGGTCTTCGAAAACAACCCGGAACAGGGTACGGCGTTCAAGGGGTTCGATCTGTGGAAACGGGATTACTCCGTACGCTCGTTTCACTGTAAAGGGTGTTCCAACGTCTGCGAGATAAACAAGGTCAATATCGACGGGGAGGAGACGTCTCTTTTCTACGGGGGGCGTTGCGAAAAATACGATCGTTCCGCGAAAACGACGAGCGGGATTCCCGACCTGGTTGCGGAACGGGAAGAAGAACTGCTCCGGGCTCATCAGGAACAACGGGATCGAAGGACGGGGCCGTTCCGTGCCCGGATCGGGATTCCACGAATCTTCTTCGGCCAGGAGCTTCTCCCCCTCTGGAGTACGTTTCTCTGGGAACTGGGGTTCGAGGTCCTTGTCTCGCCGCCGACAAGCGTGGAAGTGATCCGGGACGGTATCGGGCATGTGCTGGCGGAAGCCTGTTTCCCCGTCAAGGTGGCCCATGGTCATATTCGGGAATTTCTGGAACGGACCTCGGTCGATGCCGTATGGGTCCCGAGTGTCGTGAATCTCAATCAGGCGCGGGACGATTTCAGCCGCTCCGTCGCCTGTCCCCACACCCAGACGATCCCCTATGTAAGCCGCGCCGCCTTGGGTGCATATCCGGCGCTTGCGCCGATATGGGACAAGGAACGGGGCCGGGGCGGGCTGGTCGACGAACTGCACCGGGTTGTTCAAGCGTTCGGTGTCTCACGGCGCGCGGTCAAAGCGGCTCTGAAACGGGGCGAGCAGGCCCAGGCGGAGTTCGGGAATCGCCTCAGGCAAAGAGGCTCCGAGGTACTCGGGGAACTGGAGGGTCGGGCGGTAGTGCTCGTCGGGCGGCCGTATAACGCCCTTGACGGCGCGATGAACCTGGGTATACATCGTAAACTCAATGAACTCGGCGTACCGGCGATTCCCATGGATTTTCTCCCTGTCGACCGCGATGTTTCGGGCGAAGAGTACGGCAATATGTACTGGTGCTCGGGAAGGCGGATCCTTCGGGCGGCAGATATTATTCGGGACGATCCCCGCCTCCACGCCGTGTTCATTACCAACTTTTCCTGCGGACCGGACTCGTTCATTCTGAGGTTTTTCAAGGAACGTATGGGGGGAGCGCCCTTTCTGCAGTTGGAGATCGACGAACACAGCGCCGATGCGGGAGCCGTCACCCGTTGTGAAGCCTTTCTCGACAGCCTTGAAAACGTGGATCCTTCCGTGCGAAACGCGCCCCGGCCGTTGCGCTCCCGAAACGGGGCGGGATGTCGTGGAACGAAGAGACGCACGGTATTTATCCCGCCCATGTGCGACCACAGCAGTACGTTGGCCGCGGCGTTTGAGGCCTGCGGTGTCGACGCCGAGGTCCTTCCGCCGTCGACACGACGGTCCACCGAGCTGGGTCGTCGTTTCGTTTCGGGGAAGGAATGTTACCCTTGTGCCGTAACCACCGGGGATATGGCGGCCAAGGTCGGGGAAGCGGGTTTCGATCCGGAGCGGTCCGCCTTTCTCATGCCGTCGGGATCGGGCCCCTGCCGTTTTGGACAGTACAACGTACTTCACCGGCTGATCCTCGACGAACTCGGGTACCCGGACGTGCCGATTATGTCGCCGGTTCAGGAGGCATCGTTTTATGACGACCTGGCGGAAATGGGCGACGGATTCGCCCGCCGGGCCTTCGACGGCATCGTGGCGGTGGATCTTCTTACGAAATGTCTGCACGAAACCCGCCCCTACGAACGAAACCCGGGCGAGACCGATGAAGTCTACGGTGCGTGGCTCCGTCGGGTAAACGATGCGGTGCGGGGTGCTAACGGGGCAATGCCGGGGGTATTAGCCGAGGCACGGCGGGAGTTCGAGGCTATTCCGAGAGATTCGGCTCTGCCCCGTCGGCCGCGGATCGGCGTGGTTGGGGAGATCTTCGTTCGCTCCAACCGGTTTTCGAACGAAGACCTGGTCCGGGCCATTGAAAATCTGGGGGGTGAAGTCTGGCTTGCACCGATTGCCGAATGGATCTTCTACATCAACCGCATGGGGCTTCGCCAGAGCCGGAAACGCCGCAGGTGGCGTCAGGCGATGCGACTCATGCTGGAACACCGGGTTCAAGAGCGGGTGGAGCGGTCGTTCAGCCGTCAGTTCGAGGGACTGCTCGAGACACTGCACGAACCCTCGATCCGCGATATCCTGAAATCGGCGTCGTGTTATCTGCACGATTCCTTTGAAGGCGAGGCAATCCTGAGTATTGGTAAGGCGGTCGATCTTATCTGCAGGGGTTCTGCGGGCGTCATCAGTGCGATGCCCTTTGGCTGCATGCCGGGTACGATCGTCTCGGCCCTCTTTAAGTCGGTGAAGAAGGACTATGGCGCCCCGACGTTGAGCCTGGCTTTTGACGGCACGCCGTCGTCGTCCTCGAGGCTTCAACTCGAGGCCTTCATGCACCAGGCGCGGGAATATCACGCCCGGCGGGAAACGAGCACTGATGTTCGTCCGGTTCCCCGGGGCTAAGCCCGCGAAGGGGGCGGTACGCCGGAGGATTCTCCCGTGTCTGCCGTGATCCCGGCCGATTTCCGTGTTGCGTTCTGGCTTCTCCCGGTGGGACGGTCCAGGATGTTTTTTGAGGGCTGTATCCGGACCGTAGCGGAAGATCTTTCCGGGCCGGTGTTTACCCCCCACATTACCGTGCACGTTCAAAGGGGGTTGTCCCTGAAGTCCGCGGAGAAAATCATAAGGGAGACGGCGGAACGGTACGGGCCGTTCGTTGTTCGAACGGGCGCCGTAGCCCTTGAGGATACCTACACCAAGGCTATGTTCCTGCGGGTCCTGCCCTCGAAAGAACTGACCGCGCTCTCATCGTATCTTCGCGATCGTGCCGGGGAAGGGCCCTACGGATTCGATCCCCACGTGAGTCTTGCGTATAGTGATGCTCCCGAAGAGACAAAACGCCGGGTTATTGAAGAGTTGGGGGAGTTGCCGGGGGAAGTCACCTGCGGCGAACTCCAGGCGATCAGTATTACAGGTCCCGTCACAGGTCCTGAAGATGTAGCCCGCTGGAGGCCCGTTTCAACCGTCCGGCTTGGCGTCTGAACCGGTTCCGGTATGCAGGGGAAGTCGCCTCTTTCACCTACCCCCCGCCCGGCGGCGTAAAACCCGGGGCCAAGGCGCTCAAGAAATTCCGCAATACGGCGTGAAGGATGGGCTATAGGCAATGGGCGAGAGGGATGAGAGGCGGGAAGGCGGACAAACTTCCGGCATTCCGACTTCCCGAATCGGGTCTCCTGACCCATGCAGGGTCGATCCGACTGATTACTGCCCCCTGAAGCGGCTTGTCCGCGTTAGGGAAAAGACAGGTGTTTCAGGGGCTGAAGCTACACGGCTATCCCCCCGAGGTTGTTCCGGCCTTGATCGTTCCCGTCTTCTTCGCATACGACTACCTGGTTGCGCCCCCGGGCTTTTGCCTGGTAAAGGGCTTGGTCGGCCCGTCGTATCAGTTCGCCCTCGTCGGCCAGGGCCCGGTCACCCCGATAGGACGCAAGGCCGAGACTGGCGGTGACGGATACCCCGGCGACCGGCCGGGCGGCTATAGCGCCCCGGAGACGTTCGGCCACCATATGCGCGTTTTCTTCGGGTGTTGCCGGGAGGATAACGGCGAATTCTTCGCCGCCGTACCGGGCGACGAGATCACTGAGCCGAGTGGCCTTTAATAATTCTCTGGCGACCCCCCGGAGAACCCGGTCACCGGTCTGGTGTCCCCAGCGGTCGTTGACGCGTTTGAAGTGATCGATATCCAGGAGGATAAGCGACAGGGGCTGAACGTGTCGTCCGGAGCGCGCGAATTCTTCAGATAGCCGGGTGACGAAATGACGGCGGACGAAAAGCCCCGTCAGGCCGTCGGTAATCGAATCCCTGTGAAGGCGGGTATTCTCAATAGCGATAGCCACCTGATTGGCGAGGGCGTGGAGAATAACGGCGTCGTTGCGGTTAAAGACCCCGGTCTTTTTATTAATAGCCTGAAGCACACCGAGGCAGACGTTTTTCACGCGCACCGGGACACAGACCATGCTCCTGGTCTCAAACCCCGAGATCACGTCGGCGCCGGGGAAGAACCGGGGATCCGTCTGTGCATCGTTGCTGATGACCGGGCGACCGTGCTGGGCGACCCAGCCAGCGATGCCGATCCCCGGTGCGAGACGCACGTCCTCGAGGTGGGCCGCGCGGTCGCCGAGTGCGACTTCGAAGAAAAGATCGCCCGACGTCTGGTCCTGGAGCAGGAGACTCCCCGCCTCCACGTCCAGAAGGCGGGTGATGGCCGCCATTGTCTGCGTACGAATCTCCAGGGGGTCCATTGCGGAGGTAATGATGCCGGTCACCTCGATGAGGGTGTCCAGGTGCCGGAGCTTCTGTTCGTGTACCGTGGTCATTTCTCTTCCTTGTCGGCACAGTGGGCGGGGGACTTGACCCGAGGCGGCCTCAAGAAAATCCGCTTCGCGGCATAAAACAAGGTTCGGGGTTCCGGGT
>CAYYSS010000125.1:0-7417 GCA_964474325.1 uncultured Nitrospirota bacterium | reverse complement strand
CGCGCTGACGGTAACCGTCCCGTTATAGGTCCCCCCGGGGGTGAGCCCCGCCCCCTGGGCCCGTACGTAAAAGGATCCGACCCCCGAGGCCGTGGAGGAGAAGGTGTTCCCATCCGAGGAGACCTGGAGCAGTCCGCTTCCGGCGCTCACCGAATAGCTCGCCCGGGCCGACTGCCCCCCGTAACAGGTATAGACGGAAACCGACTTCGAGGCCCCGATTCCCCCTTCCGGGGTACTCAGGCTCAGGCCGTAGGGGTGGTCCGTGATAAGGGAACCGCTCGGGCAGCTTCCGCCGCTGCTCCCGCCGCCGCTGGACGATGAACCCCCGGACGACGAACCGCTCGAAGAGGAACTCCCGGAGGAAGCACCGGCCGAGGAACCGCCGCCGGAGGATGACCCGGTGCCGAGACTCCCGAAGGGGCTCGTCGTCGCCGAAGCCGTATGGGTCACCGTAACCGTCCCCGTGCCATTCGGCGTCGTAACCGTCACCGACCCGGTCAGCGTCCCGCTTTTCACGAGGGCAGTATTGAAACTTATCGTCACCTGCCCGGTTCCCGTAATCCGGGGAATCAGCCAGGTACCGGCCCCGGAACTCACGCTCACCGCGGTAACGGAAAGGGGATTCCCGCCGCCGTCCCGCACCGCCACGACCTGGGACGGGGGGTTCGCCTTGAAGGACGACGAAACGGATACCGTCGCCGGGCTCACCACCACCTCGTTCGTCTTCACGCCCGGGTCCGGCGTCGGGGTCGGGTCCGGCGTGGGCGCCGGGTCAGGCGCAGGGGTCGGATCGGGGTTCCGATCCGGATCGACGAAGGTAATCTGGGCAAGCCCGCAGGAGGTCGCCGGCGCCGCGAGATCGAGCACGCCGGTGCGGTCCGCATCCAGGCAAAGGCGCACGTAAAAGTCCTCTCCGCCGTAGGGAACGTCCCAGGCCGAAAGCAGGGCCGGCCAGGTGATCCCGGCGTAGGCCCAGATCGACACGGGGATCCCCTTGCCCGCGAGATCCCCGTAGCTTTCCACCCCGTGCCAGCCCACCGGGGCGACGAAGGAAAAATACTTGATCGGCTGCTCCAGGGGCTTTTCCATCACCAGGTAGGCGTCGCCGTCGAAACGTCCGCCCGGTACCGCGATGAAGATCGGCATATCGATCGAATGGTTTTCGAGGGCCTGGATCGGAACCGGGGCGCTATTAAGGTAAACGTACACCCCGGCACCCTCGGGCGAAGCCACGGCCGGCCCGCCGTAGCCGAGGCCGAGAAGCAGGAACACGAAGACAAGACCAAGCCGGGCAAATCCCGCGACACACCGTTTTTCTCCACACCGTCCGTCCACGCTTTAACCTCCCGCGTCAACAAGTTGACGCTGTTCAGTTTATTTGCCCCTGCTCTCCCCTCACCGTGGGCCGCTCCAAAACCCCGCGATTCCCCTTGCTAATATACCACGGCCGCGCCCTTATCCGCAAACGAGCATCGAACTCCGACAGCGGCCAAGATATACCATGCAATAATCGCGCCCGGAAACCATCACAAGAAACATGCGGTCGCCACGCATAAGCCTTTGAAATAACGCTATTTTTCATTTCATCCCCAGAACGGGAACCATTTCCCTGGAAAGGGACCGCCGTTTTACGGCAATGGAGCGCCAATTTTCCAACCTCCCTTCCCGGGAAGCACACGATGCAGCGAGAAAAAAAAGGCCGACCGCCTTTCGGCGGCCGGCCCTGTCTTCCCCCGCCGGATTTATCTTCTTCCGGCGGGATTATGTTTCCGAAGTACGACTCAGCTTCCGAAGTTCACCTCGGTGTCGTACCGCACCGGACGCATGCCCGGGAAGAGGTCGCTCAGGTTGTCGAGGGTGTAGCCGATGGCCGGCAGACCAAAAGTGCCGTTGAGACCCATCGAGGTCACGTGCTCCGGCTCCACGGTGAGGTCGAGCCGCACCCAGCCGATATCGAAACCGGAAGTCGGCCAGGAGAAGTCGTACCGCAGATTCGAGTTCAGGATATTGCTCCGGAGACCGAGACGGAAGACGTTGACCTCGTTACAGAGGATATCCGTCGTGTGCCGGCTCGGCGAGAATCCGGTGGTCGAGCTCGGGTTGTTCTCCTCGTCGTCCCAGATCGTAAGGGAAACCTCGACGGTCGGACGATACCAGGCCGGACCGGTGGTCGAATTGCGGGTCGCACCGGCCTTCGCGTACGGCTCGTCATAGGCCGCGCTGTCGCAGTAGGTATTGCCGTCGTCGTCGAACTGGTCGGCGCTCGGCACATAGTTGTGCAGATGCATCGTGAGGAAGGTAAGCGTCATGTCGGTCTGGGAGCCGAGCCAGTCCTGCGCGTCGTAGTCCGAGTAGACGTTGGCCTTGGTGTAGGCATAGTCGACGCCGTTGACACCGTCTTCGCAGTTCGACACGTTCGGGGTCTCGTTCGAGATCGCCGCGTCGATACCGGCGCCGGTCACCCCGCCCGGGATCGTGCAGTTGGCCAATGCCGAGGCGTTATAGTTATAGGAACCCAGGGTATCGAGCGGAATGATGTGGTTCTGGCCCATGAGGACGTTCGGCACCTCTTCCGGCGTCAGGTTCTGACCCGTACGGGTCTCCACAGTGGTGAATGCATTCTCGCATTCCTCCGGCGTCCAGATGGGAATGAGGTCACCCACGTTGTAGCCCGCCGGAATGGTCATCCCGGTCGTGTACTTCGGCTTCGTGGCCACGTAGACGTCGGTCTTGGCGACGGCGCCGAACACTTCGAAGTAGCCTTCCTGGGTGTCGTCCGCGGTGATCCATGAGGTGTTTTCCGGAGCGTACTTGAACGGTACGCCGCTGGCGGGGATCGCCGGGGCGGTCACCGTATCGTCGTCCAGGGAGTACAGGGTGCCCGGACCGGCGTCGTCGCCGAGGACGAGACCCGTCCACCGGTCACCGGCGCTCAGGCAGACGTTAAAGTCAAGGATTTCCTGGCTGGCCCGGCCTTCCCGGAACCGGACGCGGACCTTGATGGCCGTCGTCGGGCTCGTGTTGATGATATTGAAGAGGTTCGCGCCGGGGGCCGAACCGTCGGTGCGGACATTGTAATACCCGTAGAAGAGCACGTCGCCGAGACCGCCGGGGTTTACGTGAGTATTGAGCCCGACCGGGAGCGCGCCCCCATCATTTGCCACCATGCCGTCGATCTGGGTGCCCGGAACCCCGTACACCTGATTCTGAGCCATGGCGGTACCCGCGCAGAATGCGACGAGCATCGCGACAAGTACTGCATAAAAGCTTTTCTTCAACATCTCATCCTCCTTTTTCTTGAGTAAGTTCCCCTCTTCTCAGTTTTCGAGAACTTTTAGCGTTCTAACTAAATTTCTACAACTCGTAAATTTCATTCCGTTGTGGATTGCATATGCCGATCAAAAGACTTTGATCCTGCAATCTTACCACTAAACCCTTCTACCACCCCCTTCATCCATAGGACTTTTTCGCTACTTAACCTTAATTGATAAAATCCTGGGCAATATATTCAAGGCACCACGCACGTCCTCTATTCACGCTTTGGAGGCACATGGTACCACGTCCCGTCAATCTTTGACCACCGTCCTTTAACATTAATGGGCGGCGAATCCTTCTTCGCACCGAGAAAAGAAAAATCTACTAACACTACAACTTTCGTCTCGGCCGAGTCACCATTAAGCTTTATGTCTTTGATGGAGTATTTTTTCCAGCGTCCGGCCACGCCGCGGGTTTTTATGTAGCGTTCTATCGACACTGTTCTCCGGAAAAGCGGGTCTTCAAAGCCGTAGGCATCGGCGTAACGGCCTTCCACCTTCGCCTTCCAATAAGCGTCGACCCGTTCCGACACCTCTTGCTCGGCGCTCTTTTTCGCTACGGCGGAAGCGGTTCCACACGCAACAAAAACACCGAAAACAACCAGCACGAGGGAGAAAACAATAGCGCCCTGAAAAAACGGCCGCATGCCCCCTCGCCCCGCAACGCGCTCCACGGAATTCATGGAGGAAAGTATAAAGGAACCCCTAGGCGCTGTCAAGCCTTTTTTCCATCGGGTTTTCATTAAGTTACACCAACTTTCCAAACAAAGGACATCAACCCGCCAAATACGGGCAAGCGTTCTGACTTTTCCATCCTGAACCTACGCATTAGAAAGAACATACTACAACTAGGCATTTAAGCCTGAGCCCTTTCCATGCAAGTTGCAGGCCAATAAACCAGCCCACATGAACCCTGCGTTTTCGGGTATTTGCGCCGCCCGGCTATACGGACGCTGTGCATTTCCGGGCACAGCCTGTGGTGTTTCCGAGACAGTCACCCCACCTATCGACGACGTGCCACACCTCATTCGCCCGTTCCTCCCGTAGTAACCGCCCGTAGTAATAAAAGAGAATTTTCATTCTTCAGCCGGTGGTTCGGCCGAGCCGTTCTGATCATCGTGATGACGACCCTCCTCGAATTTCGACGGGGCCTTTGTAAGACGCTCCGAAAATGTCTCGGTCACGGCAGCGGCCTCGTCTTCGTTGCGAATTACGTGGGGGGTGATGAGGACGATCAACTCCGTCCGGTCGGTACTGTCCTCCCAATAGCCGAACAGAAACCCGAGAATCGGTATGTCTTTAAGAATCGGAATCCCGCTCCGGCTCTTGTTATTGTCTTCCCGGATCATCCCGCCCAGGATCACGGTCTGGCCGTCCTGGACCACAAGCCGGGTACGGGCCTCCTGGGAATTGATCGTCGGGGAACTTGTCCCTTCCGTAAGCCCCTCCTGTACACTGCTCACCTCCTGGGAGATATCCAGGGCGACCAAACCGCCTTCGTTGATCTGCGGCGTGACGTTCAGGATAATCCCGGTGTCACGGTACTGGATCGTGCGCTGTATGTCCGTCGTACCCGAAACCGATGTCTCCGAGGTTACGATGGGAACCTGTTTGCCCACCTTGATCGTAGCCTCCTGGTTGTCCGAGGCGATAACGTGGGGGGAGGCAAGCACGCTGAGTTCACTCTCCGTGGCGAGGGTCTGAAGCAGACCCCGGACGGCGTCCGCGGAGTCGATCGCGGCGAACGAAAAGGCGTTTGCCAGGAAATTGCCGTCCACGCTCAACTGGGGGGCCTGAAACCCGGTGATGCCCCCCAGGCTCGTATTGCCCGTCTTGAATTTCGTCTCGATAAACCACTCGACGCCGAAAAACAGGTCGTCGTTCAGGGTAACCTCGGCCACAAGGGCCTCGATCAGGACCTGACGGGGAACGATATCGACCTTCTTGACGGCTTCTTCGATAACCTTATAGTCGTCCGGGGTGGCAAGTATGATAAGAATATTGGACACCTCGTCGGCGAAAATCCTTGTATTCTCCCCGACGATCGCAACACCACCCTTTCGCGCCGCCCGCGAGGCCTGCACCTTCCTCGGCAACGGTTTCTTTTTCGAAGTTTTCGGAGTAAGCAGGGTTTTGGCCGACGCGGATGCGGGCTTTTTCGTCGTTGACTTGCCGCCATGGCCGAGAAAAATATTGTTCAAAATAGAGGCAAGGTCGGCCGCCTTGCTGTTTTGGACGTGATAGACGAAGACCTGGGGCTCGGCACTTTTGAGGTCTTCCCCGTCAAAAATGTCGATCAGTTCCAAAAGCCTGCGCACATTGGCGTCGGAATCGGCGATGACGATATAGTTGCTCTTCGGGACTTCGACGACCTGGGCGCCCTGGCTGATATACGGCGCCAGGATTCCGACCATCTCGGCCGCTTCCCGAAACTCAAGAGGCACGACCTGAATAAGCGACTTCCCCTCCACCGGCACCGTGTCCGCCTCGCGGCCGAACCGGACCTGGGCGGGCTCGCGCTGGATATTCCCAAGGGGGATGACGCGGTAAAGCCCCGACTCCTCAACAAGTCCGATACCGTTAAGCCGCAGAATCACCTGAAGGAGGGGGAGTATCTCGCTTCGGGGAACGACGGTGGTGGAGCGGAAATTAACCCTCCCGGATACCGTCGGGTCAATAAGATAGTTGACCTTGAGTATATCGCCGAGCACGGTGCGGATAACCTCGAACACATCCGCGTCATCGAAGTTAAACCGCACACCTTCCACACCCACAGGTACGGCTTCCGCCGATCCGGCCGGCGGTGCGGCCGGTTGACCTTGCTGCTTGGGAGCTGTCGGGGTGACGTCGGCGCCCGCCGCAACCGGTGTTTTCGGTCGTTCCGATGCCGGCTGACCGCTCTTCGAATCCGCCGATTCGCGCTCGAACTGCTTCGCCCTCTCCGCCTGAATCTCGGCTCTTCTGGACTTGAGCCGCTCTATCAGATCGAGAAACGAGGGTTTCACCTGCCCGGCCGTCCGCACACCGTCCTCGCCGGCGCCGAAGAGCGCACCCGGCCCGGCCGCCCGGGCCGGGAGAGAAAGCAGACAAAGCAGCCCGAGAACCATGGCGAACCGCACCGGACCGAAGCGGCGCACACGGCCGGAAGGCTTGGAGAGCCATCGGGAAAACATCCGGTTAGCGTACTCCATAGGCTCGTACCAGTCAAGACAGGGCTTCATTCTTTGAGAACCTCCTTCGGCGTTCCCCGGGCGCTCGGGCCGCGGCAGACCACACAAACCCCGCGGTCCCATGCGCAGCCCGGACCTCTTATGGTCCTTCTCCCGCGGAACCGGAAAGCACCGCCGCTGCTGCGTTGCGCTTGGTTCGGGTGCTCAACGTGCCGTCAAGTACGTTTCCGCGCCTTCGCTACGAACCACCATGAGAAATCCGGGTTGGAATAGGTCGGCTCGTTTCTGTTCTTCCCGTTAATACCTTCCGGACACCATATAGTTACAGGAACAGTCTATAATCTCTGGGAACGCGGTCACAGGAACCCGGATTGCCCGTCAACCGGGGATGATCCGCCCGTCCGAATATGTCGAAAAAGAAGCGAAAGAGAGAAAATCCCCCGGCTGTCGCCGACAGGATCGTCGGATCACCCGAGCCCTCTCATCCGGGTCATGGCGCAACGGCCGCACTGCTCGCGGGCGCGATCGTCGCGGTCTATGCATTCGCGTCCGGCGGCACTTGGGCGATGGACGACGAAATTATCCGGACCGCCGGGTCGCTTGAACATATCCGGGACCTGATCGGCATACGGCGGGTTTCGCTCCTTACCTTCCAGCTAAATCCCACCTTCGGTCTCGACGGTCCGGCACCCTATCGGCGGGGAAACGTGTTCTTCCATGTGCTCGTCACGCTCTCTGTTTACGCAACAACGCTCCTTGTCTTTCCCGCGGGCACGTTCAGCAGGCGGGAACACGAACGCAGAAGGTGGTCGGCGGCGCTTCTTGCGGGCGTTTTATTCGGCCTGCACCCGATTCAGACGGGAGCGGTGACATATATCGTCCAACGCATGGCCGTTCTTTCAACCCTCGCCGTGGTTGTTGCCCTTCTGTCTT
>CAYYSS010000124.1:0-7449 GCA_964474325.1 uncultured Nitrospirota bacterium | reverse complement strand
GGGACGGGGCGGGGGTCGAGGACCCGGACGTTGACTTGAACGGTGATGAATCGCTGGTTATTCTCCCGGGTGCTCTGCCGCGGCCCGACAATCTCGGCAATGTCCGCCAACTGATCCAGCGGAACCTTGGCCCCGCCGGGCGCTGCAACCAGTATGTGGCGGATAGCGTCGATATCCTTACGGGCTTCCGGTGCAAATCGCACGTAGATATCGAAACGCCGGATGCCCTCGAAAATCTGCCCGGCGTTCTCCCCGCCTACAGCGGCGCGGATAACGTTTTGCACGTCTTCAACGTTGATTCCGTACCGTGCAATCGCCTTCCTGTCGACCGTGATGAGCAGTTGCGGCGTGCCGGTCACCTGGTCTTTCTGGACATCGGCCGCACCCGGGACCCTCTTGATCACCGCCTCGATCTCCGACGCTTTCCGTTTGAGCACTTCCATATCGTCGCCGAATATCTTGATCGCCAGGGCCGCCTTGGTGCCGGTCAGCAATTCATCCACCGCGGCCGCAATCGGCTGGGTGACATTGAATTGCGCGCCGGGAAAATCTTCCAGGTATTCGCCGATTTCGGCATACAATTGCCCGGGAGTCTCGGCCGATGTCCACTCCCGTTGCGGTTTGAGCGCGACGAACGCTTCCGCACTGTTGACCGGGTCCGCGTGCGCGCCTACTTCGCCGCGGCCGACGCGGGTAACCACCCGGGCCACCTCCGGAAACCTGGCCATCAGCCGCCGTTCGAAACGCCCCATGGTTTTCTTCGCCTCCTCAAGCGAGATCGACGGGGCCATGGTGGCCCGGATCAAAAGGTCTCCTTCGTTCAACCGCGGCACGAACTCGGATCCGAGCCGCGTAAACAGCAGGCCGCCGACCAGAAGAAGGGTCGCGGCGACGGCGATGGGAATAACCGGGCGGTTGACGAATTGGGTAACAGCCGGGCGGTACAGCGCCAGCATCCACCTGACCACCGGCAGGTCATGGTGCTTTCCGGGATTTTTCTCAGGTCGCCGCATGAAGAGACTGCTCAACACCGGGGCCAGCAATACCGTGAACAGGAGCGAGCCGAAAATCGCGAACGACATGGTCTGCGCCAGAGGCCGGAAGGTCTTGCCCTCCACACCCTGCAAGGTAAAGAGCGGCAGAAACACGATCACGATTATCAACAGTGAAAAGACGATCGGCCGGGCGACTTCCGTGCAGGCTCCCAGAACAATGCGCATGGTCGGCTCTTCGGGATCGGCCTCGTGCAGAAGACGGTCGACGTTTTCAATCATTACAACCGAGCCGTCGACCAGGAGGCCCAGGGCGATGGCCAGCCCGCCAAGGGACATCAGATTGGCCGAAACACCGAAATAGTTCATTAACAGAAACGCAAACGCGAGGGAAAACGGTATGGACAGGAGCACGACGAGACTGGGGCGGATGCCCCCCAGCATAATGAGCTGTATGATCACGATCAGAACAACGGCTTCCAGCAATGCCTTCGTCACCGTGCGTACGCACCCGGCTACCAGTGTTGCCTGGTCGTAATAGGGAACGATCCTGATACCGGGCGGCAGAACGTCATTAATTTTTTCAATCCTGGCTTTGACGTCGCCGATGACCTGCGACGTGTTCGTGCCGATCAGTTTGAGAATCATGCCGACGACAACTTCGCCCTTGCCGTCCATCGTCGCAAGCCCCCGGCGCACCTCCCCGCCGATAACAACGTCGGCAACCTGGTCGAGGTGGACGGGGGTGCCGTCCTCGACCTTGAGCACGATCTTTTCCAGATCGGCTACCTTCGCCGCGAGCCCCACCGATCGGACGATATATTCCTCGGCGTTCTTGACAATGAACTGGGCCCCCACATTGGCATTATTCGCCCGAACCGTCTCAACAACGTCGTCAAGGGACAGATCGTAGCGAAGCAGATCGGTGGGACGAACCTGCACCTGGAACTGTTTGACCTCTCCTCCAAGGGATAGGATTTCCGTAACCCCGGGCACGGCCTGGATGTTGAACTTGATCAGCCAGTCCTGAATCTCGCGCATCCTCTCCGGGGAGCGCCGCCCGGTTTCATCCTCGACAAAATAGAAAAGAATCTGCCCGAGCCCCGTGGTTATCGGTCCCATTTCCGGGTCGCCGAATCCTTCCGGAATCTCCTCGCGAGCGAGCTGCAGACGTTCGCCCACAAGTTGCCGGGCGAAATAGATATCGGTCCCGTCTTCGAAATAGATGTTGATGACGGATAAACCGAAATTCGAGATGGATCGGATTTCCTTGAGGTTCGGCAGGCCGTTCATCGCCACTTCCACCGGGTACGTGACGTATTTTTCAACCTCCTCGGGGGCGAGCCCCTCGGTCTCCGTGAACACCTGAACCAGCGCCGGCGTCACATCCGGGAACGCGTCGACCGGGAGCCGTTTATAACTCAACCAGCCGGCGCCGAAGACGATGATCCCGAGAACAACCATCAGCAGGCGGCTTCTCAGTACAAACTGAAAAACTTTTTCCATAGTCTCTATCCCCGGGCCTTAATGTGCATGCCCGTCGCCGAAAGCACCCCTGGACATCTCGGCCTTCAGCGTGAACCCGCCCGCGGCCACGTACCGCTCCCCGGGCTCGATCCCCGATACAATCTCAACGCCCGTGTCGTTCGTTCGCCCTACCCTGACGGGCCGGGCCTCGAAGCCGTCGGCGGTCTCCACGAATACGTGCTTTTCATTCTCAAGGGTTTGAAGAGCGGTCTTGGGGATCAGGACGGGGACCGATACGGTCTCAATCGCCACGCGCGCCGTGACGAAAAGACCCGGTCGCCAGTGCCGCTTCGTGTTCGGCAGAACGACCCGCGCAAGAGCCGTCCGGGTCTCTTCGCCGACCAGGGGCCCTATATACGAGATGGTTCCGGAGGCGTCCGGGATCCCATGGCCCGCGGAAACAGTCACGCCGAGTCCGTTACGGATATAAGGAATGTCTTTCTGGTAGACGCCGATGTCCACCCAGACGCTGTCAAGGTCGGCGATTACGAACGCCTCGGCGTCGTCTTTAAGAACTTCTCCAAGCACAATGTGCTTCTCGATAACGGTGCCGTCAAACGGGGCGAGTACCTCGTAGCGGGTGAAGGAGACATCCGGGTGCCCCGGGAGTTCGTTAAGAAACTCCTCGGAAAAGCCCAGGGTATGAAGCTGCTGCTCCGCGGACGCCAGTTCGATCTTCGCCTCGGCCAGGGCCTGCCTGGTTTCCAGGTACTCCTGTTCGCTCGATATCTTTTTCTTCCAGAGATTTTCTTCGCGGGCGAAATTCGCCTCGGCAAGCGACACGCGGGCAAGCGAAGCGAGAAACGCCGCCTTTGAATCGGCAAGGTCCCTGCTCTCGAGAATCGCCATAACTTCCCCTTTACGGACTTCGTCGCCCAGATTCTTCCGCACTTCCCGCACAATGCCCGCTACGCGCGGGACCACGTGGGCCACGCGGTCGGCATTAAGTACGATCTCCGCCGGAAGGCTCACGTGAACGGCGAGTTCGCCCGGCCCTGCCACGGCCACTGTTATCCCGAACTCCGAGAGTTCGTCCGGGGAAAGCCGGATAGCTTTTTCGTCTTCCCCATGCCCCTCATGCGTACCGTGTTCGTCCGCTCCCGGGCTGAGAGCGTCGTAGTGCTCCGTCGCCGCGGAGGCCGTGGGTGCCGCGCCGGCGACCGTCCCGAGGAACAGTGCCGCCGTAACTACCGGAAAAATCATGTATGTAAAACGAATAAGCATTACTGACTATCTCCTTCTTCTGTATCGTTTTTCGGAGGCGCTGTTGCGATATATGGCGTCCCCGTGAGTCGTTCCACCTGAATCACTGCGTTGTGGTACGCTTCAATCGCATCCAGATAATCCGCTTTTGATGCAAAGACGGTCTGCTGGGCGTCGAGCATGACCAGATAATCGTATTTTCCGTAGCGATAACCGTCCCGGGCGCGGGCAAAGGCCGTCTCCGCGGCGGGAAGCACGCTCTCCCTGAGGGTAAGAACGCGAGAATACGCATCCCGCAAATCGTTGTATGCGCGGCTGAGCGACGTCTTCACGCCAACGTACGCCGACTCCCGCTCCTGTTCCACCCTGTCGAGTGCGTAGCGGGCCTCGCTGATTGCGCCCTGGTTGCGATCGAAAAGCGGCAACGGTATCGAGACACCGGCGACAAAGGCGTATTCGTCGGTTTCCCGAACGTTTCGCACGCCGAAAACTATTTCCGGATCCGGTATTCCGCCCGCCTTCTCCAGTTCAAGCCGTAACGCATTCGCCGTACGCTCGTCGGCCCAGCGCGCCACATCCGGGTTCCGGGGAAGAAGCGCTTCGAGAACCTCGAACGGCACCAGCGGCAACACCGTCTCGGCATTGCCGACGGCACGATCAAACCGGGGGGTGGTCGCCCCCCACATCTCTGCAAGATTCCGTCGCGCCGTATCCAACCTTCGCCGGGCACGGTTTTGATCGAGAGTCGCGGTCGCGGCCGATACCTGGGCCCGCATCTCCTCAATCTGCGGCACTTTCCCGGCTTCCACCCGGGCCGACGCCGTAACGGCGAGTTCCGCGGCGGTCCGGGCGGATTCCTCCATAAGCGCTACGCGATCCTGAGCGACGAGCAGTTCAAAAAAGGCCTTCTTCACGCCGGCTTCAAGGTCGGCCAGGGCCGCGCGCCTGTCCCACTCCGCAAGACCGGTTTCAACGGTTGCAAGCTTTACCCGCTTTTTCCGTTTTCCGCCAAGCTGGATTTCCCGGGCAAGACCGACCGTATATTCCGCTGAATCAAATCCCGATAATCCGCCGTTCCCTCCGAAATTCTCTATCTCTATCTCCAGTTCGGGATTCGGCGGAAGTCCCTCTTGGCTCGCTCTGGCCTCCCGGCCGCGCACGGCAAGACCGGCCGCCTTCAGCGCCGGATTTCGACTTCTTGCATAGGCAAGCGCGGTCTCAAGCGTAATATCGCCCCGCGGCCCGTCGTCGACGTCGGCCGCGGCATCCTGCGAAACGGGTCCCGCCGCAAAGGCCGTGACACTTCCGGCGCCGAAACCGACCATGAACACCGCCACGGCCGCTGTCCTTAAAAAATCAAATTGAAACCTGTTCATTAAAACCTCCGGGATTCATACCGCATCAAAATCACGTCTGCATTGGTTTGTCGTGCCTGCAAGCCGTCACGGCAGGACCGCCGTGCCGGTCGCGCCTCTCCCCTCTTGACGAACAACGGTTTACCGGCACCCGGGAAACGCCCGTGAGCGCCGTCGGTTCGGCGCAACGCGCGAACGCAGGAGCAGAAAACGCTACAGAGGTGAGAAGAGGACGATCAGTCGATGAAGAGAGGTATCAAATAAGGAGAAACGTGGAGTGTATGGTACGAACAACTTCGGCGGAAAACGGCGGCACGCCGGAAACCGCGTACCGGGCCTCGTTCAATACGGCTGCGGAAGAGGCTTTTGTAAGACGCATGCCGCTTAATAAAACGGCGGAAAACCCGGTCAATCTCCCGTTCTGATTACGAACCGCCAGGGAGGAGAAAGCAAGATCGAAGCAGGGTTCACATTCTTCTTTTTGAACTGCGCGGTCCCGGTGCGCCGTCTCCCCGCCGTCCCGCGCGCACGGGTGGGACCCGCATTCGCTGTCATGGGAAAACTCCACGTGAACGCTTTTCGAGGCTCCGTCAACGCACCACACGATACCGCTGGCCCCGGCCGCACTTGCGAATAACTGGGACCCGAGAACAATCCACAACAGAAATGATCTGAGCGATATCGGCATCACGAAAAATATCAACTTCGTTTCGTTTTACTGTGTTGTTATACCCAATCCATCAGAGGGAAAGCAATCGAAACGTTTAACGGTCCGGTTTCGGCGCCCCGAGGGTCGTTACCCTGAGAGGACCTCACCGCGCGGGGTTCGGTCGTTGAACTACCGATCGCGGTATTACGGTATGATGCAATTTATCGTTATTTTACGATTCATTACCCCAAAGGCCGCCTTGGGGGTTATGGACCCTATTGTTGCAAAAGATTTGTCGCGAGAGGGGCCGTGGTGCTGTCCCCCGCATTTGCCCCGATATCCGTGTTTGGCGTATCGTTGAACTCATGGAAGAGAATACCCCGAAGTTGTCACCGCCCGGCCTGTGGATCGCGACGTTCTCCCCGGCCGTGCCCCAAGACGGCCTCGGAGCCGCAACCAGACGCCGGGCGCCCGTACCCGGACGAAAACCTCTCCGCACAGTGCAAAGTCGGATCGACCCTTCGTCGCGAAGACCCGACTCGGGAAGTTGCAGAGAACGAAACTGTTGATTAGAGCGCCGTGGATGATTACGAACTGATCGACTGCGGCGACGGCCGCCGGCTCGAACGGTTCGGTGACGTGGTCGTCGACCGGCCCGCCCCCCAGGCTTTGTGGCCGAAACGGCGTCAAGCCTCGGACTGGGACCGGGCCCGGGCGTATTACGACCGGCCGGACTCCGGGAGCGGTTCATGGCGCGACCTTTCCGTATTTCCCGACGACTGGCGCCTTCGAATAGACGGCGTCACTCTTGAACTCCGCCCTTCAAGTAACGGCCAGGTTGGCTTTTTCCCGGAACAGATCGCCAACGTGCGCTGGATAAGGGAACGGCTGATCGGCGCACCCGGTCCCGTGCGGGTCCTCAACTCCTTCGCCTATACCGGCACTCTGACCCTTGCGGCGAGCGCCGCCGCACCGGGCGTTGAAGTCTGCCACCTGGACGGGGCGCGTTCGGCGGTTTCCCGGGCCCGGCGTAATGCGGAACGTTCGGGACTCGCGGACAGGCCGATACGGTGGATCGTTGACGACGTATTGAAATTTCTCGGACGGGAAATCAAGCGCGGCCGCAGGTACGACGCCTTCATTCTGGATCCGCCCGCCTTCGGCCGCGGTCCGGGTGGTTCATGGAAACTGCGCCGTGACCTGCCCCGCCTGCTGGAATGTGTTGATACGCTCCTCGGCGCAACCCCGTGTTTCGTGGTCCTGAGCTGCCACGCACCCGAACTCACGTCGACCGCGCTCGCGGGTATGCTGGAGAACCTGAAGGCCTTCCGGGGACGGCGGGCTGAACCCCTGGATCTGATTATCCCTTCAAGCGGGGGCAACGCTCTTCCCGCAGGCACCTGCGGCCGGATTTAATACCCAGCCCGCATTTCTCATAGTCCTTCTACTGCGGAACGGGGTAAATAAGTCGGCGGTCGGCGGTCGGGCCGCACCTATCGCCAATCGCCCATAGCCCCTTGCCTCTCGCCCATAGCCCATAGCCCCTTGCCTGTCACGTCTAACGTTTTCCGTCTTACGTCTTCCTGCCTTTCCGCGGTTTCAATTCACCATGTTTTCTGATACCATCACACTCTTGTCCAAAATAGGTTTTTTTTTTCCTCTTCCTTCCCCCCTTTGCAGGAGGCCGAGCCCCGGAGCCACGGCGGAAAAGGATTCCGGGCTG
>CAYYSS010000123.1:0-7478 GCA_964474325.1 uncultured Nitrospirota bacterium | reverse complement strand
AGGTTTTGGGTTTGAACGTCGAACATAGAACATCGAACATGGAACTCCCAATAGTGGCCGTGCGTATTTTTTTGATCCCGCCGGCCCCTTTCGCGGGAATTCTTTTGCAACAACAGGGTTGCGAAAACACGGAAGAAAAAACCTGTTTGCGGGAAATCGTGAGGTAGCGTATTATTTTAAGGAGTGAGGGGTGGCAAGCGCTTGCCGTGCTTCCGGTATCCAAAACAAAAAAACGCCGAGTGCGGAGTCGGTAGTCCGGATGGTCCGGTTTGCCGTTTCGCGAAGGCGGAGACGGAGCGCTTACTTTTACCGCTATGAGCAAGAACGATTTTCGGAAAAACAGCCGTTACAAAATTGAAGGGGCCCGCGGGAGGGTCATGTTATCCCATGACTTCTCCGTCATAAACGTAAGTCTCGACGGCATGGCCTTCAGGACCACGAAACGCCTTCAGCTCAACCGGGCCTATACCTTTCGCATCCCGTTTGATGGCGAGGAGATTGCGCTTCAGGGTGGGGTCAAGTGGTGCCGTCTTGCCGGGAGTGTCCCGGCGGGCAAGGGGGAGGCAGCCCCGGTGTACGAAGTCGGCGTACGGTTTACGGGCGGCACGGAGGAACAGGCCCTGTCCTACGGGCGTTTTGTCAAGTGTCACCAGAAGAAGTCTACGGCTGTGAGCGCTGTAAAAGTATCGCTTACCCACGCCCCGGGAACACCCCTGGAACTTACGTTCCCCGGCGACTATCCGGTTGCGAAGCTCTCGCCGGAGGAGGCGATTATCGAGACCGATATGGAGCTTCCCGAAGGGACCCGGCTTCGATGCGATTTCTGCCTGCCGGAAGACGTCCACATTTTTCCAACGGGCCACGTTACCTCCTGCGATCGGCGGAAAGAAGGTGTGTACTGCCTCAGGATCGAAATAAAGGATCTTCCGCCGGCGGATAAGGAACGGCTCCGTTCATTCGGCGGAAAATAGACCTTATAGCGGCGGAAAATCCCGGGGCGAGGGGATTCGAAGCAGGTTATTCCCGGGGACCTGAATCGAACGGTACGCCGTAGAGGGCGCATTTCGCCGGATCGGGTTCGTGGACGTCACCGGCCGTCTCGGCCCGGAAACGGCATCCCCCGCGGCACTCGTCGATAAACGAACACTGACAGCGGAGGGTGTTGAGCCTGTCCCGGGGAATACGTTCCCACAGAGGGGCCAGCCCATCTTCAACCGGGCCCACGGGGTTGTGCCCGTAAAAACCGCATTTGGCCGCCCGGCCCTCGGGGGTTATCGCCATGAGATGCGCCCCGCAGGTCCAGGCCCCCCCGCCGCCGTGAAGACTTCCGCCGAAACCGAAGGAGAGGGCGTGAGCCATCTCGTCCGCGGTCAGTTCGTTCTCTGCCCAGCGTCCCGACGGGCAGGGGATGTCCACGTTCCATTCCGAAAGACCCAGGTCCCGAATAAGGCCCTCGAGCCGGGGCAGGTCGTGATAATTTCCCTTATGGACGACGGTCGCAACCGATACGTCGAGCCCCGCCTCAAGGGTCTTCTCGAGGGCGTCCCAGGCCCGGGTAAAGGTCCCGGCACCCCTCAAGGCGTCGTGGGAGGGTTCCAGCCCGTCGATGCTCACTTGAACTTCGTGGACGTTCAGGCGGTCAAGCCATCGGGGAAGCAGGAGGCCGTTTGTAAGGAGGACCTTCCTCAGGGGCGATGCTCCCAGTACGTCGTTTATGGCCTCAAACGACGGATGCATAAGGGGTTCCCCGCCGGAGATCAGGAGTCTCAGTCCCTGAAGCCTGTCGAAATCCTCCACCGCCCTGCGGAATACCCGGGCGTCCAGGTCCCGGGGCTCCGCTTCGCCGAGATAACAGTGCCCGCAGGAAAGATTGCACCGCCGGGTGATCTGTACTTCCAGGTACCGGAGCGAGGGAACCGGGGCCGGATCGATTGACTGACGGCGCCGGGGTGCGCCGGGGGTGTTCCGGAGGGCGAGTATGCCTTCGGAAAGGCAGGTTTCGGAGAAGGAGAGGTCCCGGACGTCCGCTTCGGGGATACCGCCGTGTTCCGCGCACCGGGCAAGGAGCGAGAAGGCCTCGTCGTCCACCTCGAACAGATCATCGGTCCGTACGTTATAGACCATGGGCTCTTCGAGCCGTCTGAGAAGGATATCGCGTCCGAGGACGTAATACCGGCCCGGGTGGTCCGGGGGGAAATGCGTGGCGTCGTCGTTCATGCGTCTCCGCTATTGTGGCAGAAAAACCGTCGGCGGGTCATAGTGGTTTCGGTTTCATAATCCATTCACACCCGGGCCGTAGAATTTCGAGCTGTAGATTCTTTATCCGCAACTTCCCGGGTCGGGTCTTCTCGACGAAGGGTCGATTCGACTTGGCATTGTGCGGAGACGTCGCAGCCGTGGTGCCGCATCGGCCCTTTGGTTGCGGCGCCAGGGCGGTTTTGGGAACCAGGGCCGGGTTGCGGCCGGCGAAATCTGACGGAGGGCGGGATACGACCATGACTATCGAACAGATCGCGCAGGAAATCAAGGATACCCACGACCAGGTCGCCCGGGTGCGGGAAGCGGTGGCCCGGGTGATCGTCGGTCAGACGACCCTGGTGGACCGCCTGCTCGTCGCCCTGTTTACCAAGGGGCACATCCTGATCGAAGGCGTACCCGGCCTTGCCAAGACGACCGCGGTGCGTGCCCTGGCAAAAACGGTCAGCGCGGGTTTCCGCCGGATCCAGTTCACCCCGGACCTCCTCCCCGCGGATCTCACCGGTACCGAGGTCTTCCGACCCCGGGAAGGGGATTTCGTGGTCCGCCAGGGGCCGATTTTCGACAATATCATTCTGGCCGACGAGATCAACCGGGCTCCGTCCAAGGTCCAGTCGGCCCTGCTCGAGGCCATGCAGGAACGCCAGGTCACGATCGGCGACCATACCTATCCCCTGCCGGACCCTTTTCTCGTCCTGGCAACCCAGAACCCGATCGAGCAGGAAGGGACCTATCCCCTTCCGGAGGCCCAGGTGGACCGATTCATGCTCAAGGTCCTCGTGGACTACCCGGGCAGGGAAGAAGAAAAAGAAATCGTGCGCCGGGCCGCCTTCGGTGCGGAACCGGCCGTAGACCCGGTGATCGGCCCGGATGACGTTACGCGTATGCGCACATTAATCGAGATGGTCCACATGGACGACCGTATACTCGACTATATCGTGGACCTCGTCCGGGAGACCCGGACCAACGGCGACCGTGAGGGCTCGGAGATCGCGCCCTATGTCCAGGTGGGAGCCTCTCCCCGGGCGGCTATCTACCTTGCCGTAACCACCCGGGCCCATGCCTTTCTCCGGGGACGGGCCTACGTCACGCCCGAAGACGTAAAGGCAATGGCCCCGGACGTACTCCGGCACCGGGTGCTTCTCACCTACGAGGCTGAGGCCGAAGGAATCGGTGCGGAGGAACTCGTCCTCAGAATCCTGGAAACCGTCGAGGTCCCCTGATCAGAGGCCGGGAGGCGGACAAGGTAAGGACGGGCGGAGAGCCGATGCACGGCACCGGGGTGCATAGGGACGTGGCGGACAGCGGTGGGACCTGGGTCCCTTCGCCGGAACTCTTCCGGCGTATCCGGAGGCTCCACTTCCGGACCAACCGCACGGTGGACACCCTTATGGCCGGCAGTTACCGTTCGGCCTTCCGGGGAACCGGAATCGAGTTCGAGGAAGTGCGGGAGTACAGTCCCGGCGACGACGTCGGCAGTATCGACTGGAACGTAACGGCCCGCATGGGGCGCCCCTTCGTCAAGCTTTACCGGGAAGAACGGGAACTCATGGTCTACCTTCTGGTCGATCTGAGCGCGTCGGGCCTCTTCGGTACCGGGGGACGCGACGGGACGGGGACCACCCGGCGGGAGCGGATCGCTGAAACGGCAGCCCTTCTCGCCTTTGCCGCCACGAAGAGCAACGATCGGGTAGGGGCGATACTCTTTTCCGACCGTATTGAGCGGCACATTCCGCCGAAAAAAGGCACGTCCCACGTCTGGCGGGTGATCCGTGACATTCTCGGCACACGGCCCGCCGGCAGGCGGACGGATATCGCGGAAGCCTTGGGGTTTCTCGGGTCCGCGGCCAAGCGGCGGAGCGTAGCCTTCGTTCTGTCCGATTTCATTGCCCCGGATTTCTCGACCGCCCTCAAGGTTGCGGCCCGGCGGCACGACCTGATCGGTGTCGAGGTCAGGGATCCCGGGGAAGAGATCGGACCGCCCGCCGGGCTCGTCCGCTGCCGGGATCCGGAAACCGGACGTGAACGCCTGATCGATTTCGGCAGTGAGCGGGTGCGCAGGGAATGGATCGATCATGCCCGGGAGCGGAAAAAAAGGCTCGAGGATCTCTTCCGGACGGCCGGGGTGGACCGCATAGAGATCTCGACCCGGGGGTCGGTGGTGGATCCCCTGGCCCGGTTTTTCCGGGATCGGGAACTGAGGTATCGATGAGCGCGGCAGTTCAGACGCCCGTCCCGGCCGTCCCGGCGGGGCAGCCGATGACGGATATACTTCCTATACGGCCCCCGGTGGATATTCCGGTCGCCCCCCCCTGGTGGGTGTGGGGTGCGGTGGCTCTGGCGGCCGCCGCGATTGCGCTTATCTATTTCTGGTTGAGAAAGCGGGACAAATCCCCCCTGGTCTCCTCCGGCCCCCCGCCCGTGCCTGCGCATGTCCGGGCCGGGTCGCTCCTGCGACAACTGGACGAACAGGCCGCCCGCCTCTCGGACCGGGAGTTTTATATCGAGTTAACCGGGATCTTCCGGGGATTCCTGGAGGACCGATTCCACGAGCCGGCACGGGAAATGACCGTGAGCGAGGTCGTTGCCCTTCTTGACCGGGTTGTAAACGACCGGGAGGTGTGTCCGGCTGCGGAGGAGATTCTCCGCCGGGCCGAGCCGGTCAAGTTCGCCGGTGTCCCGGCGGGGTCCCGGGCGCGGCGGAGGGACCTGGGGGAGATCGAAGAGGCCATACGCCGGATCGAGGCCCTGGCCCGGAAGCGGGAAGAAGCGGACCGGCCCGTAGCCGGCGAAACAGCCCCCGCCGAAAAAAACGCCGGGGAAACAACCGCTGGAGCAACAGCCACTGTGGAAACGGTGGACGGGGAGGCGCGGTAGGCGATGCTTCGGATTCAGGACCCCTGGTGGCTTGCCCTCATCGTTGTCGTCTGCGGGGTGTATCTTCGCCGTCTGATTGACCGCAGGAATCGCCTCACGACGGTCGCGCCCTCCGGGGACGTTCTCGGGGATCTTAAGAAGACTCTTGTGGAGCGTACGGCGTTTCTTCCGGAACTCCTTTCGTTTACCGCCGTGGTCCTGCTTGTCCTGGCCCTTGCCCGGCCCCAGTGGGGTCAGTACCGGAACGAGGTCGAAAGCGAAGGTGTCAACATCATGCTCGCCCTCGATGTCTCCGAGAGCATGGCCGCTCTGGACTTTCGGCTCAAGGGTGAGGCGGTTGACCGGCTCACGGCCGTCAAGTCCGTGGTCCGGGAGTTTATCGGCCGGCGGAGCGGCGACAGGGTGGGGCTTGTGGTTTTCGGTTCGGAGGCCTATACCCAGGTGCCTCTTACCCGGGACGTGCGGGCGCTCGAGGGGATGCTCGATGCGGTGGAAATCGGTTCCGCCGGGAAATCCACGGCAATCGGGGACGCCATCGGGATCGCGCTCAAGCGAATGGAAGACGTGCCGAGCCCTTCGAACATCATTATTCTCCTTACGGACGGCCGTTCCAATACGGGCGAGATCGATCCCCGGACGGCCGCCGAGATCGCGGCGGCCCGGGGCGTGAAGGTCTACACCATCGGCGTCGGGGGGCGGGAGCCGGCCCCGTTTATCATCGACGACCCGATCTTCGGTAAACGAAAGGTCTACCAGCGGGTGGAGATCGACGAGGCCCTGCTCAAAGAGATCGCCGAAACAACCGGCGGGCGGAGTTTCCGGGCCGAGAACCTGGACGCCCTCGATCGGATCTATGCCGAAATCGACGGGATGGAGACCTCGACGGTTCGTATGCATCGGTACGACGATTTTCACGACCGCTACCTGTGGCTCCTGATACCGGGGGTCGTACTTCTGTGGACCGCGTCTCTTATGCAGAGTACCCGTTATCTGGAGGCCGGATGAAATTTCTCCGGGGCGAATTCGTAACGCTGGCGATCCTCCTGTGCCCGGTTGCGGCGTGGCTTGTATGGTCCGCGCATCACCGCATGCGGCGTATGGCCGCGTGGTGGGGGCCTGCCGGAGGCCGGGCGGCCGGATCGTGGAACCTGCCGTCCGTGGGCTTAGGGCTTAAGGGGCTTGCCCTGGTACTTTCCGTGGCCGCCCTCGCCGGGCCGGTAACGGGTGAACGGAAAATCCAGGTCCCCCGCCGGGGTGTAGAGATCCTGCTTGCTCTTGATATTTCCCGCAGTATGCTTTCCGCCGACCCGGCCCCGTCGCGCCTTCAGTGGGCCAAGCGGGAGATCGGGGATTTTCTCGATAAACTCCCGGGGGCCCGGGTGGGGCTCGTAACCTTTGCGGGAACCGCCTTTCTTCAGTGCCCCTTTACCACCGACCGGGAAACGCTCAGGCTCTTTCTCGATCGAATCACGCCGGAGTTTCTTCCCGTGGGCGGAAGTTCCATCGGCGCGGCCCTCAAGGCCGCCCTGGGTGCTTTCGATCCTGCCTCCACCGCCGACCGGGCGATTGTCCTGGTAAGCGACGGCGAGGCCACGTCCGCGGGAATCGACGACGCCGGCACGGAGGCAAAAAAACAGGGCGTGCGTATCTTCGCCCTGGGTATCGGGAGTACCGAAGGCGCCCCTGTTCCCGCGCCGGGCGGCGGGTTTACCCGGGATGCGCGGGACCGGATCGTGATCTCGAAGCTCGACGAGAGCGCCCTCAGGAGCCTCGCCGAAAAGACCGGGGGGTACTACGTCCACAGGAGGGCGGACGACGAAGATACCGAGGCCCTGGTAGAGCGTATTCGGGCGACCCTTGCCGAAGCGGACCTCACGGCGGGGGTGCGGATTATCCCCGAAGACCGCTACCAGTGGCTTCTCGGCCCGGCGGTTTTTCTCTGGCTTCTCGGGAGCCTTGCGGACCGAAGGCGGTCTGCGGCCGTACCGGTTGCAGGGGCCGCTGCGCTTACCCTGTTGCTGGCAACGCTTTTTGCGCCGACGGACGCCCGGGCGAAAACGTTCGGCAGTATCGTGCGGGAGGCCCGGGAAGCCTACGGGAAGAACGATTTCGCCGCAGCCGCTGAGCGGTACGGGGAGGCCGCCGCGAAACGCCCCGACGATCCACGCGTTCGGTTTAACGGGGCCGTGGCCGACTACCAGGCCGGCAGGTTCGATCGGGCGGCCCGGGGATTCGAGGGGATTGTAGGGGCGGGGAACAACGAACGGTATCAGGAAAGCCGGGCCTTTCAGGAGTCGGCCTGGTATAACCTGGGAAACGCCCGGTACCGGGCAGGAGATCTCGAT
>CAYYSS010000122.1:0-7482 GCA_964474325.1 uncultured Nitrospirota bacterium | reverse complement strand
TCGGTCTCAAGGTCCATGCCCTCGCCGGTCTCGCGGTACGCGGCCGGAACATCACTGCCGCACTCAAAACAAAACCCGGTTGTCTTTGCGTAAAGTTTGTCTTCCGGCACGAGATCCCCTCCTATCCGCCCGCCGCGGCCTCAAGGCCGTATGATTTTCAACCCTTTCCGAAGGCCCGTTTGATACCCCGGGTGGCCTGCCGAATCCGGTGTTCGTTTTCCACGAGGGCAAACCTGACGAACCCTTCTCCGTCGGGACCGAAACCGATTCCCGGGGAGACGGCCACCTGTCCTTCCTTGAGAAGGAACTTGCAGAATTCGAGGGACCCCATCTCGCGATAGGCCTCCGGGATCGGGGCCCAGACGAACATGGTCGCCTTCGGCGGTTCCACGTCCCAGCCGGCCAGGCGCAGCCCGTCGATCAGCGCGTTTCTCCGCGACTCATAGGTCGCATTCATCTCTCCCACGCATTCCTGGGGGCCCCTGAGGGCGACGATGGCGGCAATCTGGATAGGCTGAAACATGCCGTAATCGAGATAGCTTTTGATCTGGACCAGGGCCTGGACGATCTCCGCATTGCCGCAACAGAAACCCACGCGCCATCCGGCCATGGAGTAGCTTTTCGTCATGGAGAAAAACTCCACCCCCACGTCTTTCGCTCCCGGCACCTGGAGGAAACTCGGCGGCTTGTAGCCGTCGAAGGTGAGGTCCGCGTAGGCGAAGTCGTGGACCACAATAAGATTGTTTTCTTTCGCGAATGCAACGACCTTCTCGAAGAAGTCGGCCTCAATACACACGGTGGTCGGATTGTGGGGGAAGTTGATGATCAGCACCTTCGGCCGGGGCCACACATTCTGATAGGCCTTCTCCATCTCCTCGAAGAAATCAAGTCCCTTGCCCGTGGGGATATTATGGACCTCCGCCCCGGCAAGGATCGCGCTGTAAGGGTGAATCGGGTAAGCGGGGGAGGGGCAGAGAATGGTATCCCCGGGCCCCACCATGGCGTAGAGGAGATGGCTCAGACCTTCTTTTGCACCGATCGTGGCTACGGCTTCCCGCTCGGGGTCGATACGCACGCCGAAACGGCGTTCATACCACTCGGTGATGGCGACTCTGAGTTGCGTAATACCCTTCGAAGCACTGTAGCGGTGGTTCTTCTGCAACCGGGCCGCCTCGCAGAGTTTGTCGATGATATGGGGTGGTGTCGCCAGGTCCGGATTCCCCATGCCCAGGTCGATGATGTCCTTTCCGCTCCGTCGCGCCTCCATCTTGAGCTGGTTGACGATGGCAAACACGTAGGGCGGAAGCCGCTTTATCCTTGGAAACTCAAACATACCTCACCTGTCTTCCGAAATTTCGACCGGCTCGAAACGGGCGGCCGTTGGTATCATTCTCCTGTGGAGGGTTTATGCAACCGATTCCCCAGTGGCATCTATCATACCCGACAAAGGTCTTCGGCATCCATGGAACTCCGTACGAGAGGACCGGAAGCAACGGCGGAAAAGCCGATACGGCGGGCGATTTCGCCGTAGGCCGTGAACTGCTCGGGCCGTATGTACTCGAAAACCGGCAGGTTCTCCCGTCGGGGGCGGAGGTACTGGCCGATGGTCACCATGGTGCACCCTGCGGAAAAAAGGTCCCGGAGCAGTGTCTCGACCTCGTCCCTTGTCTCGCCGAGCCCCACCATGAGACCCGACTTGACCCGGGCGCTGTTCCGGCGGGCCGCATGCCGGAGTACGGCCAGAGATCGGTCGTACCGGGCCTCGGGACGAACCCGCGTATAAAGCCGCGGGACCGTTTCCACGTTGTGGTTAAAGACTCTGGGACCCGAGGCGAGTACGGTGTCAACGGCCCGGGTGTCTCCCTGGAAGTCGGGTACGAGTACCTCGACCGATGAGTCGGGCACGTGTTCTCTTATCTCCGTAACCGTTCGTGCGAAATGGGCCGCGCCGCCGTCGGCGAGGTCGTCCCGGGTAACCGAGGTGACGACCACGTATCTGAGTCCGAGGTCGGCCGCGGCTTTTGCCACACGGCGCGGTTCGTCGGGATCGGGGGGGCGGGGGCGCTTTTTTGCACGGCGCAAAACCCGCAGGAGCGGGTACATGAGCCGCCAAGGATGAGAAAGGTCGCCGTTCTCCGGTTGAAACACCGGCCCTGGTTTGGGCACCGGGCCTCCTCGCAGACGGTTCTCAGCCCCAGGTCCCGGAGGGACGTTTTCACCCCCCGGCCTACGTCTCCCGTCCGGCTGGTCCGTGTTCCGTTCCGAATCCATTCCGGCAGCCGCATAGGCGATCTTAGCTCCGCAAAAAGCGTTGAGTCAAATAAGACGGCATCGCAAAACGGTCGGAAACCTTGCAGCGGCATAAAATACGGGGCCGCCGGGCCCGGATTTATGCCACTGTAAGGTAAAGTGAAAACGCCTCATTTCAGGATCATTTCATATTGAAAAAGACTGTTCTTGACAATGATTCCAAAAGGTGATAATTCTAGCTTTAGGTTTCGCCTGTTCGAAACTCAAACGCAGTATCGGTCGCCCGGAGCACGGCGACATTCCGTAAGCCGTTGCCTGCCCCCGGAGGGAGGCAGGGGCGACGGTCCCAAGCGAGGGATCCGTGGGCGTTCCGTTCGGTTTTTCAATACGGTCTGAGGGCAAGGAAACGCGGCTTGACCGTACGCCGGAATTCCGCGGAGTACTCGACCACGGTGAATAAACGGTTTCGATCCCGGATCGTACGCCTCGCGGTGCTTTTCACCGGGGCTTATCTCATACTCCTGGCGGGACTCTACGGAACGTCGACCCGCTACGCGGAGGGGGAAGCAAAGAAAAAGATCCAGAACCTGCTTCTTAACCAGAGGGCGCTCCACACCTATGTGGAAGAAGTGCAAAAACCCGTAATTTACGATCTCAAAGAACGGGACCGACTCTATTCGGACTTTTTTTCCCCGGCGGTCCTCTCGTTTCCGTTTATAGCCCGGAACGTGCACCGCTTCTTTAATGAGGAACGGCGGAAGGGAGGAATGCCGGAACTCTACTACAGGCTGGCCAGTATTAATCCCCGGAATCCCTTGAACCGGGCCGACGGACGGGAGCGCGAAATCCTCCGAAAAGTAAACGAAGAGGGGATGAGGGAATACTCGGAAGTCCTCGGAAGGGACGGGAAAACCTATCTCTATTATGCGTTGCCGATAGATCCGTCGAAGGATTTATGTCTTCGTTGTCACGGCGACCCATCTTCGGCGCCCCGGGAACTCGTGGCGATGTACGGAACCGATGGGGGGTTCGGCGAAGACGTCGGAACCGTACGCGCGATCATCTCAATAGAAACTCCGATGGACGAAGAATTGAGAGAGGGCAGGCGGGTGTTCGGCGCCCTTGCGGTAATGAGTTTCGGCGTATTCGCAGGGGTATTCGGCTTGGTCGCGATATATTCCCGGCGGCTTACCGCCCGGGAGGAAGAGGTCGACCACCGCAACCGGGAACTCGGCAGGCTTACGAAAGCTCTGGAGAGGGAACGGGCCCATTTAGCCAATGCCCAGCGCGTGGCCAGACTCGGGAGTTTCGAGCGAAATCTGGAAGACGGCACGGAATATTTCAGCGAAGCCGTTAGAAGCATTTTCGGCATAAAAACATCAAAGAGTATCACGAAGAGAGACGAAATTCTCGCGCTCGTGCATCCCGACGACCTGGCGACGGCCAAGAAGGGATTCGAAGAGGCCGTACGGAAATGCCGGCCGTATCGGTTTCAGTACCGTGCGCGGACAACCGACGGCCGTGAAATCGTTATTCGCGAAGAAGGAGACGTCGCACCCTGCGGAGAAACAGGGCCACGGTACGTCCTCGGGACGATCCAGGACATTACGGAAGAGCAGAGGGCCGCGGAAGAACTTCTGAAGCGACAGAAGCTGGAATCCCTGGGAGTGCTTGCCGGGGGAATCGCCCACGATTACAACAATCTTCTTACGGCGATTCTCGGCAATATCGAGATGGTGCGAGACGAACTGCCGGCGGGTGATCGAACCCGGCGCTGGCTCGCCGTGGCCCAAGAGGCATCGGAAAAGGCCCGGGATCTCACCCGGCGCCTCCTTTCCTTTTCCGGTGCGGGAATCGAGCGCCGGTCGGTTGCCGTGGAACAGATGGTTCGGCGCGCCGCACGGACGACGCTGATCGAACCCGAGTACCAATGTACGTTCGAGGCGCCTGAAGACCTTCCCACCGTTCTCGGCGACGAGGGCCAGCTCCTCCATCTTTTCTACAGCCTGTTTGCCAACGCAAAAGACGCCATGCCCGGCGGCGGAACGATCGATGTGGGTTTTGAAAAGGTCGTGCCTGAAGACGACCAGCTCTTTCGTCTGGCACCCGGCGAGTATGTACGGGTGACGATCTCCGACGGAGGGCGTGGAATTCCCCGGGAGGACCTGCCGAAGGTATGCGATCCCTACTACAGCACGAAACATCGGGGGACGCCGAAGGGCGTGGGCCTCGGGCTCGCTATCGCCTATGCCGTGGTGGACAATCACGGCGGTACGCTCGAGATCAGTTCGCGGCCCGGGGCCGGAACCGAGGTGGCGGTCTACCTGCCCGCCAAGGAGGCCCCGGAAAGAACGGGGCCGCCGGAGGGTGTTCCACCCGGCCGGCGGTCCGCCTCCCGGAAGATACTGGTCATGGACGACGACGAACTGGTCTGTGTCTCCGCCGGGAGTCTATTGGAAAAGCTCGGATACGAGCCGGAAACGGTGGCCGACGGCGAGGCGGCGGTTGAGAAATATAAACACGCCCTCGAAACGGGCACGCCGTATGCCGTGGTCCTGCTCGATATGGTAGTGGACGGCGGCATGGGAGGTGCGGAGGCCCTGAAGGCCATCCAGGCCTTTGATCCGGCCGTTCGCGCCATTTTGGCCACGGGATATACGGAAGACCGGCTGGAAAGCTCATTCCGGGATTACGGGTTTTACGGGTTTCTCCCGAAACCGTTTGGTCTTCGAGAGTTGGCGCGGGTTCTTGATCAGGTCGTTGGCGGGGATCGGGAAAACGGCGACGCTGCTCGGGACCTGTAGAGATATGGTCGGCCCAGGGAAACCTCCCAGGAAAACCGAATACCGTCGGTTTCCGGCAGGGGCTTAACGGCAGTTTTCGGGTTGTTCGTGGGAAGGGTACGAAATGCAGAATTCGGTTCTAATCCGGAAAGTTTCGGTGATACACTGTCCGTGAGGGGTGCCGTGCGGGCCTGAACGCCGCTGGCGGCGGGGGGAAAAAAACGGCGGTCAAACGGGAAGGGTAAAAACGATGATGGTCGAGGACGCATCCGCGCTTGCACGAATCCTTGTGGTGGAGGACGAGTTGGTAGTGGCCGAGGATATCCGGGCGAGTCTGGAAAAACGGGGTTATGAAGTCTGCGGGCCGGCGTCCGGCGTCCAAGACGCGCTGAAGGTACTTGCCGAAGATCGACCGGATCTGGTCCTCATGGATATAAACCTGGGCGGGGAGATGGTGGGAACGGACCTTGCCGCCCGCGTTTCAGCCGAATACGGACTTCCGGTGGTCTTTCTTACTGCCTATTCGGACCCGGAGGTCGTCGAGAGGGCCGTGGAGACAGGTTCATACGGGTATCTGCTCAAGCCGTTTAACGAACGGGAACTGAAGATCGCCGTGGATCTGGCGTTGGTGAAACACCGGACCGACAAAGCCGAACGCGAGGCACGGGAGGAATGGAAAACCACCTTCGATATGGTTCCGGATCTCATCATGATCGTGGACCGGGACTACCGTATCACCAGGGCGAACCGGGCCATGGCGGAACGGATAGGTCTTCCCTCGCAGGAATTGATTGGAAGCATCTGTTACAAACTCGTTCACGGAACGGATATTCCGCCCGTCTTGTGCCCGCACACCGGGGTGCTCGAGAAAGGCGAGAAACACATGGTGGAAGTGTGCGAGGAAAAAATGGGCGGCGATTTTATTGTCTCCTGTACACCTATCCGGGACGCTTCGGGCGTGATAACCGGGTCGGTCCACGTTGCGCGGGACATTACGAAACGGGTGCGCGGGGAACGGCGGCTGAAGGAGGATCTCGCCCTGCTTCAATCGGTTATCGATGGTACGCCGGAGTCAATGGTAGTTGTCGACAAGAATTTCCGGGTCGTCATGTTGAACGCAGCGGCGCGGCGGAACGCCGTCCGAGAACATTCCGAAGAAGACCCTGTGGGCCGGTACTGCTACAAAGTCTGCCACGGAGTCGACGAGCCCTGCAGCGGGGCCGACCATCCCTGCCCGCTTGAAGAAGCGCGGTACACGGGAAAACCGGTTACGGTAGTTCACGCCCACCGGCGGACCGGCGATACGTTGTTTCCGGCGGAGATAGTCGCGGCGCCTCTTTACGACGGCGAAGGGAGGTTTTCCGGAATTGTCGAGGTGGGAAGGGATATCTCGGAACGTCTCGAACTTGAAAAGGAGCGGGAGCGGTTCAAGGAAGAGTGTTTCGAGCGCAAGCGTGAAGAGAGCATCGTCACCCTGGCCGGTGGGCTCGCCCACGATTTCAATAACCTTTTAACACCCGTCATCGGCAATGCCGAACTGATCCGGGCCGGTGCGGACCCGGACGGGCGCGTTTCCGGTATGACGGAACGGATCATCCAGTCCGGTGTCCGGATGGCGGAACTTACGCAACAGTTGCTCGCATTTGCGAAGCGGGGAAAGTATCAGCCGGCCCTGGTGTACGCAAACCAGGTCGTCGCCGACGTATTCGACCGTTTTCGCGAAAAGCTCAAGGATAATATTGCCGTGAAACTCGAATTGCCGCCCGGGGAATGGATGATTCTCGTGGATGTGCAGCAGATGAATCTTTTAATTAAAAACCTGCTGGAAAACGCCCGGGAAGCGGTCGAAGACGGGGGAGGCCGAATTGTCGTTGCGGTGGTCAACGAAGCCCATAACGAACTCTGGCGTTGTACGGGAGGGCACGAGCACGCCCCGGGGCGGTACATCCGAATGACGGTAAAAGACTCCGGTCCGGGTATTTCCCCGGAAGAACTTGTTCGGGCATTCGACCCGTTTTATACGACGAAAACCTTCGGCCGTGGCCTGGGTTTGTCGGCGGCGAAGGGTATTGCAGAAAACCACGGCGGCTGTCTGGCTCTTACGAGCAGGCAGGGTGAGGGGGCCTGTGCCCACATCGTGTTGCCGGAAGCGGGCAAGAAAACCGTGTCCCAATTGAGAGAACGTCGAGAGACGGAAAGGCCGACGGGCCCGCGGCGCGTCCTTGTGATTGACGACGAGGAAGCCGTTCGGGATTTACTGGAAAGCGTTTTGAAACACTCCGGCTTTTCGGTGACCAGTGAATCGGGAGGGTTTAAGGCAATCGAGACGTTCCAAAAGGAGCCGGACTCCTTTGCACTCGTTCTTCTGGATATTCATATGCCGGGCGTGGGAGGCAAGACTTACATTCCGCACTTCTCGGAAGTGATTTCTGTGAATTTATCAAAAGGG
>CAYYSS010000121.1:6986-7494 GCA_964474325.1 uncultured Nitrospirota bacterium | reverse complement strand
TATTTTTTTGATCCCACCGGCCCCTTTTCCGGGAAATTTCTGCAACGTTAGGGTTTAATAACTTGCCGACGCCTCATAAGTACGCTCACCCGAAAGGGCATCGTCTATCGTTTTGCGTTTGGTTACGATCGGTAGGTGTGCTATGGGAGACCGGTTCGGCGACAAGGCCGTGCCTTTGAACATGCGTTCGTTCGGTGCCCGGGGAATCGTAAGACGCAAAAAATAAAACGTACGATGTGAGATGGGAGACGTAAACCGCCAACCGTCAACTGCCGACCGCCGGCTGATAAATCGGTCTGCAGAACGGGCTACCGCCATACCAACGCGACCGGATTTTCTCGCGCGGTTCCTGAATTCCATCGTTTTATCAGAGGGTTCCAACAGCATCCTTGCCCCCGTGGGCAGCATTATAGCATGAAAGGGAGGGGGGATGAAGGATGGGCGATTGGCGAGAGGCTATGGGCGAGGGGAAAAGGGAGACGGGAAACGGGAGAGGGGAGACGGGTGG
>CAYYSS010000121.1:0-6886 GCA_964474325.1 uncultured Nitrospirota bacterium | reverse complement strand
GAGAAAGTCGGCGGTCGGCAGTTGGCGGTCGAAAGGCGCAAGACGGGAGAGGGGAGACGGGTGGGAGAAAGTCGGCGGTCGGCAGTTGGCGGTCGAAAGGCGCAAGACGGGAGAGGGGATGAAGGATGGGCAAGGGGCGAGAGGCTATAGGCGAGGGGGGAGAAAGTCGGCGGTCGGCAGTCGTCGGTTGGCAGTCGTCGGTTGGTCCTCTCACGTCCAACGTCTCCCTTTTCCCTTCCCCGGTGTTCCTTCTTTTTCTGGTACGATAATGCCGCTGTTCGGACGGGAACGCCGGTACTGACGGCGGGTTGCCGACCGAACACCGTGCCCGGACGCACAGGCACCTGCCGACATGGATACGCACGATATCTTTTTAGACATATTCGACACCGACGATTTCCCGTTGAAAACCATCGAGCGGGGGCTTGATTATTTCGACCTGGGGTATGTGCGCTGGTTTGAGATCCAGCAGGACGGCAGGCGCGTTGTCTCCCAGGTGAGGAATCCAAAGGGGAAGGTGTACGGCCAGGTTATTCGGATCGAGGGTTCGGCGGACACGGGCCTGAGTTATTCGGGCCAGTGCCAGTGCCCGGTCGGCTACAACTGCAAACATGTGGTGGCGGCCCTTGCGGCCGTTGGGGCGAGCGGGCAGGGGGAGGACCTTCGCGGCGGGGAGAAGCTTGAGCAGGCGGAGTTCTGGCTTCAGGAACTCGAACGGGCGGTGTACGACGCGAGGATTACGTCGCGTGAGACATCCGGGAGTACGCAGTTGCTGATGTACATTCTCGAAGTGAAAGTTGCCCCGTACGGGAAGTACGTGACGGTGAACCCCTGCGTGGCGCGGAAACTCAAGGCAGGGGGGCTCGGGATGCCCCGCCGCTACAATCTGCTTCCCTCGTCCACCGCCCGGTTTCTGACCGGGGACGATCACGTTATTGCCGCGCTCCTGGCCGGGAGCGTTCCGGCGGCGGGCCCGGAACACCGGATCCGCGGACGGTATGGAATACGTCTGCTCGAGTTGCTGATCGAGACCGGGCGGTGTTATTGGAAGAGTAAAGACGGCCCGGCGCTTCGGCGGGGAGGGCTTCTTGAGGCGGAACTGGCCTGGAAAGCAGACCATAGGGGTAATCAGCGTATCGTCCTGGAAGGCGTGCCCGAAGAATTCGTTCCGCTTCCCGTTACACCCCCCTGGTACCTGAATACCGCCGACGGCGAATGCGGCCCGCTGGATACCGGGCTGCCCGATCACGTGGCCGAGCTTCTTGCAGGCGCGCCGGAACTGCCCGGGAAGTCGGCGGCGATCGCGGCAAAGCGCATTGCCGCTTTCCGGGGCGATAACGCGCTTCCTGTTCCCACCGTCATGGAAGTTGAAGAACGTACCGATGTCCGGCCGGTACCCCATCTGTTGCTCACGAGTCGAACCCCTGAAACCCTTATGGCGAACCCGTTTGCGCACCCCGGCTCCCGCGTTATCGATACCATGCGCCTGTGGTTTGACTATGGGGATATTCAGGTGTCCCCCCGGGATGAAAGGGCGGTATTGGCGTCGGTTTCCGGAAACAATTTACGGCGTATCCGGCGGAACCGGGAGTTCGAAGGCGATTGCTTTGCGGAACTGGCCGGGCTGGGGTTTCAGCCGCTGCCCGGCGCCGATCCCACGGGCGGGTTATGGCTTTGCGAGGTTAACGACTCGGTGTTTGTCATGTTTCTGGTAGACCACGTGGACCGCCTCAGGCGGGAAGGATGGCGGATTGACATCGAGGACGATTTCCGGGTCAAGGTATCCGAGTCGGACCGGTGGCAGGTGGATCTCGACGACACGGATACGACGGGGTGGTTCGATCTTTCTCTCGGTGTGGACGTCGAAGGGGAGCGGATCGAAATCCTCCCGATCATTTCCCGTTTGATGGCCCAGAAGAAGAAACGCGAGTGGCTTTTCGACGCACCCGACGCCGATCATGAGCGGGAACTCCTGGTAGACCTTGGGGACCGACACATACTCCGGCTTCCCGCCGGCCGGCTCCGGACGATTGTGGAGGTCCTCACGGAACTCTACGACCCGTCGGCGGTCCGCGCGGACGGCAGGATGAAGATAGGCAGAGGACACGGCGGGCAGGTCGCATCCCTTTCCGATGCCGCCGATTTCAACGTGCGGGGCGGGGAACGGCTCCTGGACCTTGGCAGGAAACTGCGCAATTTCTCGGCCGTGCGCCCCGTTAAAACGCCGTCGGGATTCAAGGGAACGCTCAGGGGCTACCAGCGGGAGGGGCTTTCGTGGCTCCAGTTTCTCCGGGAATACGGGCTCGGCGGAATTCTGGCGGACGACATGGGACTTGGAAAGACCATCCAGCTCCTTGCCCACGTTCTCACGGAAAAAGAGGCGGGACGTCTCACAAGCCCGGTTCTCGTGGTCGCGCCGACCAGCATGGTGCCCACATGGCGCAAGGAAGCACGAAGGTTCACCCCCGCCTTGCAGGTCCTCACGTTGCACGGTCGCGACCGGAAAGACCTTTTCGCGCAGATAGACCGGTACGACCTGGCGATTACGACCTACCCGTTGCTCCACCGGGACGCGGATGAACTTCTTAAGACCCGATACCATACCCTGGTTCTGGACGAGGCGCAGATAATCAAGAATCCCAATACGAAGTCCGCCCGAACGGTACGGCGGATCGATGCCGGGCATGTTGTCTGCCTTACCGGGACACCCCTTGAAAACCATCTCGGGGAACTGTGGGCCATTATGGACGTAACCGTCCCGTCCCTTCTTGGAAACCGGAGCAGGTTTACGAAGATCTTCAGGACTCCCATCGAAAAGAGGGGCGACGAGAGGCGCCAGGTTCAGTTGTCCGGGCGTATCGCTCCCTTTGTGCTCAGGCGTACCAAAGAGAAGGTCGCATTCGACCTTCCGAAAAAGACGGAAATCGTCCAGAGCGTGGAACTGACGCAGGGCCAGCGCGACCTCTACGAGACCATTCGGGTAGCCATGCACGAGCGGGTTCGCGCGGCCATTGCCGATCGCGGGCTTGACCAGAGTCGGATCACGGTTCTCGACGCACTCCTCAAACTACGTCAGGTCTGTTGCGATCCGAAGCTCGTAAAGCTCGCCGCGGCGGGCCGGGCGCGGGGGTCGGCGAAGCGGGACGTATTGAAAGACATGCTTCCGGAGATGGTCGAGGAAGGGAGGCGCATCCTGATTTTCTCCCAGTTTACGACCATGCTCGGCATCCTGGAGCAGGATCTCGCCGGGCTGAACATTCCCTTCGTGAAACTCACCGGACAGACACGGGACAGGGAAACGCCGGTGGAACGTTTCCAGTCGGGAGAGATCCCGGTGTTCCTGATAAGTCTCAAGGCGGGCGGGTTCGGACTCACACTCACCGCCGCCGATACCGTTATCCACTACGACCCGTGGTGGAACCCGGCCGTGGAACGCCAGGCGACGGACCGCGCGCACAGAATCGGGCAGGACAAGCCGGTCTTCGTCTATAAGCTCATCGCGCAGGGAAGCGTTGAGGAAAAGATCGGCGAACTCCAGGCCCGTAAGCAGGCCGTCGCGGACGCGCTGTTTGCCGAAGGCGCCGGCCCCGGTACCGCTCTTCGGGCGGAGGATATAGAAAAGCTGTTTCAGCCCCTGGACTGACCGCCCGCCGACCGACTACCTTCCTCTCCCGGCCTCGTCCAAGGGGGGGAGGGAGGAAGAAAAATCTATTTTGGACAGGAGTGACCCCTGTAAAGTTGTTTACGGGACAGGACACTAGACGCGGAACTCCTGTCCCGGAGCGGGGATCTTCACGTCCGGGAAACCGAGTTCCGTTCGAAGGCCGTCGGCGAAGGCCTGTGCGGCTTCCTCTTCGCCGTGGACGACGAAGGTATGGGCGGGTTTCTTCCCCATGGCTCCGGCCCACGCAAGCAATCCCGCCCGGTCGGCATGGCCGCTGAGTGCGGTCATGACCTCGACGGTCGCTTTCGGTGAGTATTCCCGTCCGTAGATCTTCACCGTGGGTTCCCCTTCGACGATACGGCGGCCCAGGGTATGGGGCGCCTGCCAGCCGGCGACGAGGATCGTTGTTGATGGGTCCTCGATGCGGTGTCGGAGGTGGTGCAGTATCCGGCCGTTTTCCATCATGCCGCTGGCACTTACAATGACCGCGGGGCCTTTCAGTCTGTTCAGGCGTTTCGACTCCGCCACGGAACGTATATAGCGGAGGGTTTCGAAGCCGAAGGGGTTCTGGTCGTTGTCGGAAAGGAGAAACGCGCGGATCTCATCGTCGTAGACCTCGGGATGAAGACGAAAGATGTCGGTCGCCCGGGTGGCCAGGGGGCTGTCTACATAGATGGATACGTCGGGAATACGGTTTTCGTTGTGAAGGCGGTGAAGCGTGTACGTGAGCTGTTGGGTCCGGCCGACGGAAAAAGCCGGTATCAGCAGAACACCCCCCCGGTCCACCGCCGTGTTGACGATCCGCTCGAGTTGCCGTTCCGTATCGTCCGCCGGAGGATGGAGCCGGTTTCCGTACGTGCTTTCGATGATAAGCACGTCGGCGCCTTCCAGAACCGGTTCGGGGTCCCGCAGGATGGGCACGTCGTGGCGCCCCACGTCGCCGCTGAACACGAGCCGGGTATTCTTTCCCGTTTCCTTGTCGTCCACGTCGAGGATAACGGCCGCGCTTCCGAGGAGATGACCCGCATCCGCCAGGGTCAGGCGGATCCCCGGCCCGATCTCGCGGGGCCTTCCGTAACTTATACCCACGAACTGGTTCATCGTCGCGAGGACATCGGCCTGGGTATACAGGGGTTCGAAAAGGGCCTTGCCCTGCTGTTTCCTCCATTTATTTACGAACCGCACGTCGCTTTCCTGGATGTGCGCGCTGTCCATAAGCATGGCGGCGCACAGGTCACGGGTCGCGGCGGTCGTTATGATGTCGCCGGTGAACCCCCGGCGCACCAGGCAGGGGATTCTGCCGGAGTGATCGATGTGGGCGTGGGAGAGGACAACGGTATCGATCTCGGAACCGTCGCAGAACCCCTGGCGGTTAAGCTCGAAGGCCTCCTTGCGTCTGCCCTGAAAAAGGCCGCAATCCAGAAGAATCCGGCGGCCGTTTGCTTCGATGAGATGCTGAGACCCGGTAACGGTCTTCGCTGCCCCGATAAACGTTATTTTCATAAAAGCTCCTTTCTCATGTCGGCGCTTGACAGCCCTTGGAAGTCAGACGTGAGAGGTAAGAAGTGAGAAGGGAAAGGCGATGGGCTATGGGCAAGGGGCTATGGGCAAGGGGCTACGCCGCGGCAAGCGGTCGGCGGCCTTTGGAAGTCAGACGTGAGACGGAAAACGGGAGACGTTTTTTCTATACTTCCAACTTCTCCCTTCATCCCATCGCCTCTCGCCCATCGCCTTTCGCCCCTCGCCTATCGCCCGTCCTTCATCCCATCGCCTCTCGCCCCTTTTACTTTTGCTTCGCCAGAAAACGACCGAAGGCGGCGTCGGTTTTTCCGATGTGGTCGTAAAGCCAGTTTATGGTCTGCAGTCCCACGTCCATCTGCAGCGCGAGATACGACGGACGATTATGTTTTTCGAACCGGTCCTTGATCTCTCCGAACGTGTGGATGAACTTCTTGTGCTCAGCTTTGTGGGCCGTCGCGCCGGGGTAATTGTACTTTTCCATGAGTTCTTCTTCGGTTTCGAAATGCACAATAACGTATTCGCCGAGGAAGGTAAGTGTCTGCTCCATGTTTTCCCGCTGCTTGCCGCTTCCCATGCTTTCGAGAAAATCGTTCAGCCGGACGAAGAGTTCCTTGTGCTGGGTATCGATAACATCATGTCCCACCGCCAACCGCTCGCTCCATCGTGCCAACATCCTACGCCTCCTCTTTGATTTCAGTGGTCGGGCTCCGTGCCCTGCAGCATTCCTATTGTACGGCAAAAAAATTCAAGGCCCGCGGTTCCGGGTTTTAAAAGTCTAGAACATTAGAAGTATTGCCCATAGCCCCTTGCCCATAGCCCCTTGCCCATAGCCCATCGCCTTTCCCTTCTCCCGTCTGACTTTTTACGTCTCCCCGCCGCCATCGGCCGAGACGGAGTCGAACCACGTCTTTATCTGGAGCAGGATGGGGAGGACGCATTCCACGTGGCCGCCTGCGGTCAGGGTGTGAAGCTCAACCCGGGCGGCTCCGTGTGCCTTCATCCAGGTGTACGCGACCTCGGAGTTTTCAACGGGTACGTCCCGGTCGTCCGTGCAGTGATAGAGGTGGGTGGGGGCCTGGGGAACCCACCGGTAGACGTCGTTCTGTTCAAGCGCCGTCCGCCACGGGGACGTAGCGGAGTCCTCGACCGTATCGAGAAAATCCGGGTTCAGGGCGTCCCGGATCTCCGCGGGCAGAGCCGCGTTGATCTCCGAGCCTGAATGGGTCCCGTCGAAGAGCGGCGGTATGGTCTCGTCGTAGGGCGGGGCGAAGAGAGTGCCGGCCGCGTCCGCAAGACCGTAGACCTCGTTATAGCCGAGCAGGGTGTAGGGAAAGTAGTAGGGATTGGGCGCCGGCGGGCCGGTAAGGGCTTCCGTCAGCATGGTGCCCGAAAGGTCGTAGGGACCCGCGGCCGGGGCGGAGGCCGTTACCGTGAATTCGTCGCCGTGATACGTCTCGATTTCCCGGTGAGCGGCCATGGTGGCGTAGCCGCCCTCTGAATACCCGGCCAGGAAGAGCCGGTCGTCCAACGCGATGGTATTCTCTTCGCAGTAATGCCGCACCGCGCGGATCATGTCGATCACCGCCGTTGCCAGGGATTTTGCATGAACGTAGGGATGAAGCCCCGACGATTCCCCGAACCCGAGAAAATCCGGAACGGCCGTAACGTAGCCGCTTGCCCCGAGAATGGTACCGGCCAGGT
>CAYYSS010000120.1:0-7496 GCA_964474325.1 uncultured Nitrospirota bacterium | reverse complement strand
TCTCGCCATGCGAATGGAAGCGATCATGTCTTCCCGGGAGTCGTAGCCGAAAAGATCCACCATGGCCTGATTGCAATCAAGGAGTTTGCCGTCGAGGTCGCAGATATAGAGGGCCTGGCCGATCCGTTCGAAAAGAATCCGGTATTTTTCCTCCGATTTGCTCAACTCCCGGGTCTTTGCGTCCAGGGAGCGGGCCATGACGTTGAAGTCATGCGCGAGTTCCCCGATCTCGTCCCGGGCGCTCACGTCAAGTCGTACACTCAAATCCCCGTCGGCGATCTTGAGCGCGCCGGCGGCGAGCTGTTGGAGGGGGTGCGTGATCTTCTTGATGAGAAAGTAGGCGACCGCACAGGCCGAAAGAATCAGTATGATCGTAACAAGCGCGGTCGTGCGGAGGGTGTTCTGGAGTTGCCGGCCGATAGCGGCGCGGGAAACACCGACCTGTATATAACCGGTCATCTCCGACTTCTCGCCGAAAGCGACGGGAATCAGGAAGGCCCGAAACGCCGACCCCTGTTTTCCGGTCGATACGCCGTCGAAGGTGGCGAGTCCTTCTATGTTCGCCGCTGCGAATTGCGGACGAAGGCGCTGATCCGTGACCGGGTGTTCACCCACCGACAGGAGAAGCGAACGGTCGCGCCGGAAAAAATCCACAAAGAGCAGGTCAGGGAGCGTCAGGAGTTCCGAGGAGGCCTCGGCGATGAAGGCCGCGTCCTCCAGGAGAAGGCCGACCTTGCTGTTTTTCGCGATGGTTTCGGCCAGGGATTTTCCCTGTTTCATATGGGCCTCTTCCAGCGCCCGGTTCTGGGAGAGGACGAAGACCGTCCCCGACACGGCCATCACCACGACGATAAGCAGGGAGATCAGGACGTACACCTTTACCCCGAATCTCATCTTGCCGAATGCGGTTCTAATAGACATGCGCGGCCTGCTTGACGATTTTTTCCGGTACGGCGATCCCCAGGTTTTCCGCCACGGTTCGGTTGATCACCAGGAGCGTGTTGCGGGCGTCTTCGGGGTGGATCCGGTCGATGGCGATGCCCTGCAATAACCTGTTCGAAAGGGCGGCCGTCTGATACCCGAGGCACCGTACGTCTACGTTAAACGCGAACAGTGCCCCGGCTTTTACGTACTTGCCGGAGATGCCGATAAGGGGCTTTTTTTCGCGATGGGTCGTAAAGAGCAGATAACGGACCATGTCCAGGTTCTGTACGGTCTTGCCGGGGACCATCCAGAAGCAGTCGGTTCGCGCGAGAACGTCTTTCGCCTTCTGAAGCGCTTCCGTGGGTGACGAGACGGGTTCGGCGATCAGGTCCTTTTTCATCGTTTTGAGTACCGTGCGGGCTTCCTTTATCAGACGGCCGCTTTCCGCCGGATTGTATACCGTTCCGATCGTCTTGACACCGGGTGCAATCCGCTGGAGAAACTGCATTGTGCGGCGGGGCGGCACGTTCAAAGAAACGCCGGAGATATTGGTGGTGCCGTTTGCGAGTTTTTCGCCGGGGTTCAGGACCATCGTATAGAGGATGGGAATGTCCGTGATATTGTCCGCCAGGGCGGCCAAAGCCTCTCCGCCTATGGCAAGAATATGGTTCGGGCGCCGGCGCTCAATGACGGCGGCAAGTGCCTGCTCGTCACTGAAACTTCCGTCCTCCCTGCGTTCGAGAATCTTCACGGCGGCCCGGCTTTTTTCCTGGAACGCGGCGAGGACCTCCACATAGGGCCGCACGTCGGGATCCAGGAGGACCACGACCTCGGCGGCCCGGGCAAAGGACGGCAACAGGACCAGGAGGAGAAACAGTTTCGCCCGCAAGGCACCCGCTGAGAGCGCACCGCCCGGAAAGCGCCGTTCCTTAATCGTTATGCCAGACATCCCCCAGTGCCTTGATCCTGCTTCCTATGGGCGGCGGCTCGTCCGGGTCGATACGGGCGTCGATGACGGTCGGCCTGCCCGTCTCCAGTACTTCATCAATCAGGGTTTTATTGATGTGGCCCGGCTCTTCGATACGCAGTCCCCGGGCCCCCAGGCCTTCGGCGATTTTGACGAAATCCACGGTCCTGAAGCTGTTACATATCTCGCTGGCCCGCGGCGACATGCGTTGGCCGTGCCGTACCATGCCGAGACCGCTGTCGTTAAACACGATCCAGATAACCGGGATGTTGTGGTTCACGGCGGTCGCCACTTCCATGCCGTTCATCTGAAAACTGCCGTCACCGCAAATGGCGACCACCGGACGGTCCGGGGCGGCAAGTTTACCGCCGACGGCGGCGGCGACCGCAAAACCCATGGAGAGAAAACCCATGCCGGCGAAAAACGTCCCCGGCCGGGTAATCCTGAGGTAGTGGATGGTCCATGCGAGATTATTGCCGTTATCGACAAAAAAGATCGTATCGTCGGAAAACGCCCCGCGGATATCGGCAATCAGGCGCTGGGGTTTGAGCGGTACGTTATCGGACCGTTCCGTTCCTTCGTCCACGACCGCGGGATAGAGCTTCTTGAAGTTCGAAACACGCATCCGTCGGATTCTGCGTTCCGTATCCGTAATACGGGCCGTTCTTCTTATTTCGTACAGGAGTTCCCGTACCACCACCCGGGCATCCCCGCTCAAGGGGAGGACCGACGGATAGTTCTTGCCGAACTGGTGGGGATCGATGTCGATCTGTATGATGGTCCGGGCATTACCCAGGCGTTCGTTCCACGCCTGGGTGGCCATTTCGTTAAGCGATGTGCCCACGGTAACCAGGACGTCGACGTCGTCTCCGAGAAGATAGGTCTCGGCGTGGCGGGAACCTGCGAAGCCGAAAACACCCAGGGAAAGGTCGTGGTCTTCCGGCACGATCCCCTTCGCTTTCGGCGTGGTCGCCGTGGGCAGGACGAGATGTTCCGCCAGTTCCCGAACCACGTCCGCGGCCCCGGACCAGAGGGCCCCCGAGCCCGCGAGCATGGCCGGTTTCCGGGCCCGGGCAAGGCGCCGGGCGGCCTCCTTGACGGCCTCCCGGTCCCAGTGCCGGGCCTTGACGTAACAGGTGTTGAGCCCCCCGCGGAGATGGTCCGGATCAACGGGCTGGGCCATCACGTCGGAAGGAAGACTCAGGTGCACGGGGCCCCGGGACCCGGAAAAGGCGATCCGGATCGCTTTGCGGTACATATCGTTCGCCAGGTGGGGGTTGAATACCATGGCGCTGTACCGGGTAAGCCGTTTGAACACGGCCACCGTGTCGACCCCGTCGTTCGTCGAGTCCTGGACCGCGCCTTTGCCGAAATTTCCCACGGGGATCTGGGCGGTAAGCCCCAGGACCGGTATCGAGTCCGCGTAGGCCGAGGCGATACCCGTAACCATATTGGTTGCGCCGGGGCCCGTGGTGGCACAGCATACGCCCAGTCTGCCGCTTACCCGTGCGTACCCGTCGGCCATGAAAGCGGCCCCCTGTTCGTGTTTCGTGAGGATGGGCATGATCCTGCCGCCGGCCTGGGCCCGGGAGAGGGCGTTGAACACCGGCTCAAGGGCGCCGCCGGGGATGCCGAAGACGTATTCGACGCCCTCCTTCTCAAGGTAGTGGATCAGTAAATCGGCGCAGTCAGGGGACTCGTGTCCCTTCTGGAGGGTATCCTTTTCAGGCTGGCGGAACCGAACCGTTGCGCTCATTTCTCTTCCTCCCCGAAAATACGTTCAAAAGCTACGGTAAAGGCCGTTCTTTTTTCCCTTCGTAAATAATATCCTCGCAGGCGATAGGCAAGAACGTGCCGGGTTGATTCTCGTAGGCCTCGATATAACAAGGGATGAGGCCGGTATAAAAGGCAAGGGTGGCAATGCGGTAAATTTCCTCCGGTGTGATCCCGATATCAAGCAGGCGTGCCATGACGTAACCGCCATAGTTCAGGATCATCCGGCGCCGCTTGAGGATCTCTTCGATCCGGAACGCCGTATCCGTATGGACGCCGGGCGGAACCCCCAGGCGGGCGGAAAGCTTCTCGATGGGCGGGATACGCTCCTCGTTCCTGGTCAGGGGGCGACCGAAACCGTAAATCGCCCGGTCCCGTTTGAGTGTGGTCTCGACGAACGTTTTCAGTGCCTCTTCCCCGTCGTCTGCCCGGATCTTCCGGGCTTTCTCGATCGTACGTGCGGCAAAGTAGTCGGCCTGGCGGCCGTAGAGCCGGGCCTCGGCGCTGGCGATCCCGGCGGAGAGAGAGGCGGTGGCGGAACACCGGGCCGTTCCTGCCAGGGCGGCGACACGGTTACACCACAATCTGGGGTCGGGATACCCGGTGACCACGTACATGGCCTCGATAAGGCGCGCCTCGTTTGCGGAAAACATTCGGCCCGTGACACCGAGAAGCATGGTCTGGATCCAGGTCGCCCCGGAGACCAGTTCGCGATGGATCGAGTAGCCGTGGAGTACGGCTTCGCCCCCAACCGTCCAGCCCCCAGCCCGGGATCGGAGACAGTCGCGGTTTTCTTCGTACGCCCGTACGGTCATTGCGGTTCGTCCCTGTCTTCCGGGGGGGCGGGGCCCACGTATTGAAAATATCGGGGATCGGCCCAGAAGGGGTATTCATTCCACTTGCGGGGGATCTGCTCGATCCCATGTGCGAGAATACCCGCGGAACCGGCCAGAAGGTAGAGGCCGGCGGACTGCTCGGGGGAAAACCCGAGATCGGTCGACACGGCGGCAAATACCCCCTGCAGGGTGAGCCGCGCCTCCCGGCCTTCCCGGATAAGGACCTCTTCGACCGCTTTGGAGCGCCGGCAATGGGGCATCGCGGAGTAGAAGTTGTTCAGTTTCCCGAGCAGTGTCTCCGCCCGGGGGTCCCGGGCCCCGAACCAGAGTCCGAAACCCGGCGGATCGGCCGGGAGGGGGACGATAACCCGGATACTTTCTTCTTCCACGACCCTGTGATAGTCCGCGAGTGCCTCAGGTGCCTCGAAAGGCGCGTCTCTTTTCTCCGCCGGCCGCAACTCGCCCCGAAGAAAACGTACAGCGTACTCCACGTTCAGCGCTCCGTTTGCCATGCCGCCGTGGACCGTGAGGCCCGTGGTCAGGATTGTGCTGACGGGGGTCTTGCCCACGCCGCAGTTCATGGCGGCCCGCACGGCGGGATCCCGCGGACCGGGGTTACTGACCGCGACCATGAGGAGATTCAGCAGGGCCCGTTCGTCCGCCGTGGGGAGTTCGCCCCGGAGCAGGAGAAATACCATCTCCGGCCACGTACACCGGTCGATAAGCTTCTCCACGTCGTAACCGTGACACAGTGTGCGTGCCGGTACGAAGGGATTGTCCGCACGGGGTTCCTCGCGCCAGATCGTCGTCCGGATCGATTCGTTTCTCGGGCGCGGAGGAATTCCGTCGTCCATCAGAATCGATAACTCCCTTCCACGAGCCAGGTCCGACCGGGCCGGGGAAATCCGTCGGGGACCTCCGGCGGAGAGGGATCGAAGACGTCTTCGTCGAACAGGTTATGGATTTTCAGCGTAAGATCCAGGGACGGCACGAATACGCCGTTTGCCCTGAGGGCCAGATCGACCACGGTGTTGGCCTTGGTGACGTCCCGGGAGTCGCCGTCCATGCGGGGGCGCTCTCCGGTCCACCGCAGGGCGGCGTTTGCGTTGAGCCCGTCGTTCAGAAATCCTGCATTCACCCCGACCTTGAGCCGGTGTCGGGGAACATCGGGCAGTTCCTCATTTGTCTCCCGGTCCTCGGTTTCCTGAAAGGCATAGTTTATATATCCGTAGAGCGACTCCCGGATATCGACTTTGAACTCCGTCTCGATGCCCCGGATGTTCGCACCACCCTCGTTTACCGACATGGGTGCGCGGCGGACGATACGATCGGTGAAACGGTTGTAAAACAGGTCGGCGCTTGCGGTGTATCCGGGCGTTATGCGCCACGATACGCCCACCTCGTACGTGTTCATGATCTCCGGGTCCAGGTCGGGGTTCCCCACGGCCGAGGGGTTGTTGATCTCGTAGAGTTCAAGGAACGTGGGCGCCCTGAAGGCTCGTCCGTAGAGGAGCTTGACGTCGTAGCGGTCCTGAATCGTCCAGACAAAGGCCAGCCGCGGGTTTATGGTCGTGCCGAAATCACTGTAGTGGTCGAGTCGGACCCCGGCCGTGAGGATCATGTCACTGTTCAGATCCCACTCGTCCTGTACGTAAAGCGCATAGGTGCTCCTGGATACCTCCTGGTTGTGGTTGAGAGCCGGGCTGACGTCGACACCGTCGAGGAAGTGCCGGACGTCGTACTGTTTGATGTCCTGATACTCGACCCCGACCGTAATGTGGTTGTCCGCGATGGGCGGGAACACAGCCTTGAACCGCGGGGTGAAACTCTTTGTCTTGAGCCGCGGGTTTGAGAACTCGGCAAAACCCGGGACGCTGAGCTGGAGGTCCGGATCAAGCGTGAGGAAATCGCCGGCAATTTTCAGTTCCAGGTCAATCCCGCTTACGGTCGCCCCATAGGCCAGTTCGGCGAATGTCTGGCGTGCGAACCAGTCCGTGGCCGTGTCGATCCGGTTGGTGATGGTAAGCGGCGAGCCCTTCTCCTTATGAACCGAGACCGCGGTGAAGCGCAGGTCTCTGTAACGGCTGGATACATAGTTTGTGGTCGTATTCCGCCAGAAATTGGTTCTGCCGCTTCTTCCCGCCACGTCGGCCCGGACGAATTCCCGACTGCCCCGGGTGCTGAAATGATCGAAGGACCCGGCCAGGGAAAATTCTCCCTTCGCGAAGCCCCCTTCAACGGACTGCCGGGCTTGGTCGTCGTCGCCCGTGGCCAGGGTTGTGCGGAGCCCTGCCAGTTCTCCGGGCGTTTTCATAATGATGTTGATAACCGCCACAAAGGCGTTGGCTCCGTAGAGGGCGGAACCGGGCCCCCGGATGATTTCGATGCGTTTGACGCTGTCGACCGGGAACTCGTCGAACACCTGGGCCCAGGACCCGCTGAAGGCATTATTGAGCGGGTGCCCGTCGATCATAAGGAGTATTTTCTCCGCCTCGGCCGTCTTTATTCCCCGGACTTCAAACGTGTTTTCGATGGCGAATTCGCTCGGATAGGTAATGCCGAAACCCGGGACCGTGGTAAGGGCGTCCATGAGCGAACGCGCCCCCATGTCTCGGAGATGTTTTTCGGTTATCACCGTGGCGATGGCCGGGGCCTGGTTGAGTTTACGGGCCGACTGTGTGGCCGAAATGAATAATTCTTCTTCGGAAAAGAGATACGAAAGGTCCGTCGTCTGATTCGTCGTCCGTTCCTCGGCAAATACTGCTCCGGCAAATAGATAGATTGACAGCAAAACGGCTGTCGCAAGCCTAACCGCGTATTGCACGACGACTACCCCCCCGCGCCGAAATTTGGTGACTTCAACCGGTCGTCGGTTTCCGTAGCAGGACCCACGAATGTGCGCGCAAGTATAGCATATATCAACCTTACAGTGGCATAAATTCGGGGCCGGCGGCCTCAAAAAAATCCGCAACACGGCGTTATTAATTGGTTGAAAC
>CAYYSS010000119.1:0-7541 GCA_964474325.1 uncultured Nitrospirota bacterium | reverse complement strand
GATGACAAGACGACGATTATGTTTACGACGGCGCATAAGCCGGGCGCGATTGTGGATGTGTTGAATGTTTTTCGAGAGCGAGAGATTAATTTGAGTCATATTGAGAAGCGGCCGAGTCGGCGGACGAACCGGGTTCTATTCGGCCGAAGACGCAGACAGCGAAGGCGAAGAAGGTAAATTCTACGTCTGGAGCTACGATGAAATCATGCAGGTCCTCGGGCCCGACGACGGACCCGTTTTCGCCCGCGCCTTCAACATCCGGAAGGAAGGGAATTTCAACGACGAGGCAACCGGCAGGACCACCGGCATGAACATACCCCATCTCGAACGGAACTCGGCGTTTTACGGCCCCGCCGTCGATCCCGGGCTACGCAGGCGCATCGACCGGGCACGAGAGAAGCTTCTCCTGGTACGGGCACAACGGGTGCGCCCCCTTTTGGACGATAAAGTCATCACCGCATGGAACGGCCTCATGATCGCCGCACTCGCCCGGGGCGGCCGGGTTCTCGGCGACGAGACCTATACCCGGGCCGCACGAAAGGCAGCCGCATTTATTTTTACGACGCTCCGCTCCGCCGACGGCCGTCTGCTGCGGCGCTTCCGCCGGGGCCGGGCCGGGATACCCGCCTTCGTGGACGACTACGCATTCCTCACCTGGGGACTCCTGGAACTCTACGAGACCACATTCGATCCCGACTACCTCGACCGGGCGCTGAACCTTACCACAGCCATGACGGAACTTTTCTGGGACGAAAAAGCCGGCGGATTCTTTTTCTCGGGGACCGGGAACGAAAAACTCCTGGTTCCCGCGAAGGACATCTACGACGGGGCCCTACCGTCGGGAAACTCGGTTGCCATGCAGAATCTTCTGCGCCTTTCCCGCATGACCGGCAGGACCGACCTCGAGCAGCGGGCGGAGCGGCTCGTGCGCGCATTCGGAGGCGAGATCCGAAACGCTCCGACGGCCTATACCCAGTTTCTCTCGGCCGCCGATATGATGATCGGCCCAAGCCGCGAGATCGTCATCGTCGGAGATCCCCGGACACCCGAGACCCGCGCCCTGATCAACACGGTGCGATCCACGTACCTGCCCCGCTCCGTGGTTCTCCTCCGCGAACCGGGCCCGCGGGGCAGGGCACTTGAAAAAATCGCCGGGCACGTAAAATATCAGACGCCGGTGGACGGAAAACCCGCGGTCTATGTCTGCGAGCGCTTTACCTGCAAGGAACCCGTAACGGACCCGGCCGAACTGAAACGGCTGCTCGCCGGGCGTGGGTAATCACCCACCGGCCGGGGAGGGGTGAATGAGGGGAGGGGTGAATGAAATGAACGATACGGACGCTTTCGTCGTGCTGTGCACGGCTCCGGACGCCGACACGGCCGGGCCCATAGCCGAAACCCTGGTCGGGGAACGGCTGGCCGCGTGTGTGAACATCGTTCCCGGAATCCGCTCCATCTACCGGTGGCAGGGCAACGTGGAAGACGATACGGAAGTCCTTATGATCATCAAGACACGCGGCGAACGGTTTGACGCATTACGGCGACGGATCGAAGAACTGCATCCCTACGAGGTACCGGAAGTCCTGGCCCTCCCCGTCCGTGAAGGGGCCCCCGCGTACCTCGCCTGGCTGATCAAGGAAACCGCGACCGAATAACCGCGGGCTAACCCGCCGTCGGCGGGGGAGGCGGAGGAGGCGGTTCCGGCCCCGGGGGTGGAGGCGGAGGCGCCACCGGTCCCGGACCGGCCGGTACCGGACCTGAGGCGAGACCGCGAAACGCAAGGACCAGGACCAGGGCCAGATAGGCCCCGAACCCGGCGCTCAACGCGAGCGAGGCCAGTTGTCCGAGGAGCGGGATCAGGCCGATGAGGGCGTTAACCACGAAGAAGCCCACCAGCAATCCCACGATAACGCCGAAAACGGCCAGGGCCTCCGACAGGCGGCCCCGCACGATCTCGATACTCCGTTTGATCGCACCGACCGCGCTCAGCCCTTCAACCGCGATAGCCGGAAACGTGAACATAAGGAAGAAACCCGCAATCAGTCCCGGGACGAAAAGCACCATGAAACCGATCCCCACGGCCAGGGCCACGAGAACAGCCGCAAGGATCAGATCAACCAATCTTCCCAGGGCATTGTCGAGTCCGCCCTTAAACGTCGTCGTACCCGTATCCGCCACATCCCGCGCCATGAAAACGGTCATGCCGTGGGCAAAGAGCGAGACCAGGGCACTGAGGATCGTTACGACGAAAATGCCTCCCGCAAAACCCATCATGGCCTGGGCCATGCCGGGAGACTCGAGTCCGCCGGAAAAGGCGCCGATTGCTACGCTTCCGCCGATGACGATGAGTGTAAGGAAAAAAACGAACAGAACGGCTATCAGCGACGGTACGGCCAGTACCGGATTACGCTTGAGCCCGTCAAAGGCCTCCTTCAGGATGTCGATCACGTTCATGGTGCGCTATCCTCCCCTTCGTTGATCGCCGTTGACCGCCGCCGATGCGCGGCGGTCGTATCTACCTCTTAACCTAAAAACCGGGCTTTGTCAACCGCCGCGACGCTCTGCTGTCACTCGAAACGGCCCGCTACGGTTACTTACGGCGGACAGTCCGCGCACACGGACGTGAACAGAGACGTACTCAGGTAACGGTCGCCCCGGTCCGGAAGTACGACAACGATCAGGCCTTCTTCGAGTTCGCCGGCGACTCCCAGCGCTCCCGCCACGGCGGCGCCGCTCGACATGCCGACAAACAGTCCCTCTTCCAGGGCCAGGCGCCGGGTCATGGCGAACGCGTCTTCGTCCTGCACGATTCGCCGGTCGTGGAGGCGTTCCGGCTCAAAAATCTTCGGCACAATGGATTCCTTCATGTTCTTGAGCCCCTGGACCTTATGCCCGAGCCGGGGTTCGATCCCCACCACCCGAACGCCCGGGGCGTCCTCGGCCAGGCGCCGGCTCACTCCCATAAGTGTTCCGCTCGTGCCCATACCGGCCACGAAATGGGTGAGTTTCCCGCCGGTCTGTTCCAGGACTTCAACGCCGGTCGTCGCGTAATGGGTCATGTAGTTGTCGCGGTTGTCGAACTGGTTCGGCATGAAATACCGGTCCGGGGCCTCCGACAACATCCTGTGAGCAAGCCGGATCGCCCCGTCGGTCCCCTCCTCCGCGGGCGAAAGATGGAGTTCGGCCCCCAGGGCCTCAAGCACCTTCCGCCGCTCGACACTGACACAGGCCGGCATGGTAAGGATAACGCGGTAACCGAGTGCGGCTCCCACCATCGCAAGCCCGATCCCCGTGTTGCCGGACGTGGCCTCGAGGATCGTGGAACCCGGCCCGAGAACACCCGAGGACTCCGCTCCCCGGACCATCCCCAGGGCGATCCGGTCCTTCACGGAACCGCCGGGGTTGGACCCTTCGAGTTTCGCCCAGATCTCGACCCGCGGATTGGGATTAATCCGTTCGAGGCGGACCAGTGGTGTCCTGCCGATACTGTCGATTACACTCATGGAGAATTCTTCCCTTTATCGTGCCGTCCGCGAGATAGTCCCACGCGGCGTATATCCCGACAAACCCCACAGACCGGGGCTCTACGGGGGATAGTATAATACGCGGAAACAAACAGGACAATTCTACAACACCGCAACCCGGATTACGATCCGCAGGGAGCGTCGTTGTTGACCGCTCGAAGACGCGGGCGGACACAGCCGTTGTTACGCTATGACCCTATAAAATATAAGGGAATGATATAATTCGCATGATCAGTCTTTCAAAAGCGGCTACCGATAAGAGCGAACTGCCCGAGAGAACGGGGCGCAAAATCGCTGGCCCCGGTAATGCTTGGGAAGGCGGGGGTGCCGAAGCTGCCTGCAGTGACCACAAACCCATGCGCACCGGTTGCGTGTGGGGTTTTGTTCACCTGAATGATCCTGATCGAACTCCGACGTTAAAAAGCGTACTGAAAGGAGAACACGTATGACGAGGTCTCGGGCGGGGATCAGACGTTTCAGGTTGGTACTGGTGATTACGGTCCTGGCGGCGGTTGGGTTTGCACGGCCCGGAGCGGGCGCCACGGTGGCGCTGCCCGAGACCGGCCAGACGGCGTGTTACGATGGGACCGGCGCACCGGTGGCCTGCTCCGGTACGGGTCAGGACGGGGACGTCCGGGCCGGGATACAATGGCCGGCCTACCGTTTCCACGACAATGGAGACGGGACCATCACCGACAATCTCACGGGTCTTATGTGGCTCCGGGACGGCCAGTGCCTGGGACTTGATTACTGGACGGCGATAATGGCCGCGGCGGCCGATTTCAACCAGAATTCCGGCACGTACGGCTGTACCGACTACACCGGAACCTACGGGGACTGGCGTGTCCCGAACCTCCAGGAACTGCTCAGCCTCGTGCATCTCGGCGCCGACGAGGCGGATTGCGGTTCCGGGATCCCCTGCACCACTGTTGGAGAGTGGTTGAACAGCCAGGGGTTCGTCTCCGTAGCCGACTATTATTATTGGACGTCCACCCCCCTCATGACCGCCACCGACAGAGCATACATGGTGGACACGAGTAGCGGAGAGTGGACCGACGGAATTAAAGGCGGGGCCGTCCAGAGCAACGGACGCATGCTCCTTGTGCGGGGTGTAAGCCGGGGCCCCGCATCGCTCTGGAAAACCGGTTCCACCACCTGTTACGACGCCTCGGGCAACTCGATTTCCTGTACCGGGACGGGGCAGGATGGAGAAACCCAGGCCGGAACTGCTTGGCCTTCGCCCAGGTTCACTCAGAATGCAGATCCCAATAACTGGGTGCAGGACAACCTCACCGGTCTGATATGGGGACCGACCCTGGAGACGCCGACGGTCGGGACGTGCACGGGCGGCACCATGACCTGGCAGGCCGCCCTGGATTACGTTTCCTGCCTTAACTCCGTACCGTATCTCGGGGTTTCGGACTGGAGAGTTCCTAACAGGAGGGAACTCGAGAGCCTCTTTGATTTCGGCAACACGAATCCGCCGCTGCCGTCGGGCCATCCGTTCACCATTAATTCGATCTCGGAAGTATGGTCTTCGACCACGACATTCGACCTGGACCGTTATGATTCAGCCTACTACGTAAACATTTGGAGCAGTGGGGGCTCCGGTTACGTCGGGAAAGGTGTAGCCAAGGGGGTCCTCCCGGTCCGGGGCGGCGACGGGTTGAGCGGGAGCGCCGATCTCTCGCTGACGCTTGCCGACAGTGATGATCCGGTGATCGTGGGAGACACGTTTACCTACTCGATCACGCTCACGAACAACGGTCCCGATACGGCCACCAATGTCGTGATCGAGAACAACCTGCCGGCCGGGGTACAGTATCAGTCGGCAACGGGGCCGGGATCGTGCACGGAGGCGGACGGGACGGTGTTCTGCAACGTAGGGTTTCTCACCAACGGGAACGGAGCGACCGTTACCCTGACCGTCCTGGCGACGGCCGAGGGTCTGTTCACGAACCATGCAAGTGTCACGACCACGGCCGTTGATCCCGTATCCGGCAACAACGCGGCAACGGAAGATACGTTGATCTACCAGCCGACAGACCTGGCGGTCACGCTGACGGATGCGCCCGATCCGCTGGAGGTGGGGCAGAACATAACCTATACGGCCACCGTTACGAACAACGGGCCCGTGGAGGCGGTGAACGTGGTGCTGCAGGACCCGGTACCGACAGGCGTTTCCCTCGTTTCGGCAAACACGAGCCAGGGAAGCTGCACCACGGGTTCCACGGTCACGTGTTCCCTGGGAAACCTGGCAAACGGCGCCACCGCAACGGTAACCATTGTCGTCACCACAAACAATATCGGCCAGATCCCCAATACGGTCAGCGTGTCTTCGAATAACACCGATACGGACACACTCAACAATTCGGATTCCGTGACCACCGTCGTCACGGGGCAGGCGGATATCAGCGTGACGATGTGGGATTCCCCGGATCCCGTGCTCCTGTACGAAAACATCACCTATACCATCACGGTGACCAACAATAACGCGCCGGGCAGGGACACGGCGACCGGCGTGGTGCTGACGAACAACCTTCCGAGCTCCACCAGCTTTCAGTCCTATACGGCGAGCCAGGGGAGTTGTTCCGAACTATCCCGGGTGGTGACCTGCAACCTGGGCTCCCTGGGCCTGGGATCCGCGGCGACGATCACCATCGTGGCGAAAAGCACCGGACTGGGAACGATAAAGGACACAGCCTCGGTGACGGCGGACAACACCGATCCCAACACCGCGAACAATTCCGCGGAGGAGCTCACCACGGTGCAGCTCCCGGTCGACCTGGCGGTTACCCAGACCGACGCGCCGGACCCGGTACCCGTGGGCGACAATATCACGTATACGATAACCGTCACGAACAACGGGCCGGGATCCGAAAGCAGGGTGAGCATCGTGGATACCCTGCCCACGGCGCCCGCGGTGTCGTTCGTCTCGGCGACGCCGCCCGCGGGCGGCACCTGCAGCAACAACTACAACACGGTCACCTGCGACTACTACGGCACCGTCTCGTCGGGACAGACGCTGGAGTTCGTCGTCGTTGCCACGGCGGGCAACATCGGAACCCACACGAACAGCGTAACGGTATCGGGAAACGGGATGGATTCCGATTCCGCGAATAATTCGGTTTCAGAAACCACCACCGTGACACCGCCCCCGAGCGCGGACCTCTCGGTAAGCATGGTGGATTCGCCGGATCCCGTAATTCCGGGGGGCAGCCTGACCTATACGATCACCGTCGAGAATATCGGCACCGTCACAGCGAACTCGGCGCGTCTCACCGACTACGTGGAGGATTACGACCAGGTCTACGTGTCGGCCACCCCGGACCAGGGGACCTGCTCCCACGTCTCGGGGGAAGGGCCGAGCTACGTTGACTGCGACCTCGGGGACATCGCGGCGGGCGCGACCGCGACCGTCGTCATCGAGGTTACGGCCCCGGGTCTTTCGTCCGCCTGGGTCCCCGGAACCATCTCCAACCAGGCCACGGTTTACATGTCGGGTACCGACTACAACGGGACCAACAACAGCTCCACCGCGGAGACGCAGGTCTACTGGCCCGTCATGATCGGCTCGGCCTCGTACGGCACTCTCCAGGAAGCGCTTGATGCGGCAGGGAACGGCGACGTGCTGAAAACGGTCGGCGGACATGTCTTCTCGGAAGCGGTGGTCTTCAACCGTCCCGGCGTTACGGTTGTGCTGCAGGGGGGGTGGAACCAGGGATATTCGGCGGGAGGCGGTGCGGCTTCCGTGATCCATGGGGGGCTCACGATCGTGAACGGTACCGTGTACACCGACGGGGTCGTGGTGGAGTAGGGAGGGGGGCGCGGGCCCCCACGGATCTCGTGCGGGCGCAATGGAAGCCGGGCGGATTTCCGTTTGATACCTCCCGTATCCATGAATGCCCGCGTGTTCGTTTTGGATCCGCGCATTGATTCTTTTCTTAAGGTGTTATTATACTTTTACCTTAACGTTGCAAAAGATTCTTGGAGAAGGGGCCGGCGGGATCAAAAAAA
>CAYYSS010000118.1:0-7698 GCA_964474325.1 uncultured Nitrospirota bacterium | reverse complement strand
CCGTTTCAGGAAAAGTAGTGGCCGTGCGTATTTTTTTGATCCCACCGGCCCCTTTTCCGGGAAATTTCTGCAACGTTAGGGTAAAGTCTCCCCGCCGTGGTGTCGAAAAAGTCTTAAAGCGGTTCTGTGCCGTTTTAGAACAACTGCTATGACACGAAAAGCCATGATGGCGATGGCGGTTATGGTCCTTGCCGCCGTCTTGACGGTCCCCGGGACCGCACGGGCCTCCCGCGCCCTCGACCTGGTGGTGGTGATAGACGACTCGGGAAGTATGCGGAAGACCGATCCCGACAACATTCGCCTTACCGCCGCCAAACTGCTCCTGAGACTCCTTGGACCGGAGGACGCCGTCGGGCTCGTGGTGTTCGATGAACGGGCCGTCGCCCCCGTCGCCGTCACCCCGCTCGGCCGCGGAGCCCCCGATGCCTTCGACCGTCATATCGATGCCCTTCGTGCCGACGGGCGTTTCACGGATATCCAGGCGGGCCTCGAAAAGGCGTACGCGCTCCTGGCGGCCCTTCCCGGCCGGCCCGAACGTACCCGCGGCGTCCTGCTGATGACCGACGGAAAGATCGACACCGGCGACGCCGAGCGGGACGCCGCATCCCGTGATACCGTTCTCGGTTCCCTTGCCGAACGGCTCGCGGCTCAAGAAACTTCCGTTTACGGTCTGGCGTTCACCGACGAGTCCGACGTGGACCTGATCGAGGCCGTCTCCCGGCGCACGGGAGGCATATCGGCCCTGGCCCGCAGCCCGGAAGAATTGGAAGACGTTTTTCTTTCCTTCTTCGACCGACTCAAACTACCGGACACCGTACCGGTTTACGAAAACCGTTTCGTTCTCGACTCACGGGTCGAGGAGGCCACGGTGATCGCCCACAAGTCCGGCCCGGAGGTCAAGGTGGGGCTCCTCGGCCCTGACGGAGGCGAACTGCCGGAAAAAGCGTTTGTGCGCTTTTCCGGCAACCAATACGACTTGATCACCATTCCAAAACCGAAACCCGGAGAGTGGACCATACAGTACTCTTCAGGAGAAAACAATCGCGTTGTTCTCCTTACCGATCTTCAGATAGGTTACGAGCCGAATATCAAGCGCCTTCCCGTCGGGGCGACTGCCGACGTGGACATACAACTGCGCGACGGCGACAAGATCGTGGAGGATCCTGCGGCACTGCAGGAGGTCGTAACCACTGTGGAAATCGTCGATTCCGAGGGTAACGGCAAGGGGAAACATCAGCTGTTTCTTGCGGACAAAAACGGCCCCGGGATCTGGACGGACCGGCTCGCGTTCGACCGTCCGGGGGATTACCGCGTCCGTATAGACCTGACGGCACTTACGTTCAAACGGCGCCTGGAGATCCCGGTCCACATAGACGAGTTGTGGTTCACGGCAAGAATCGACCGGAAGAAAGACACTCTCGTTGCGGTCATTGAAGAAGCTCTTCCCCACCCTGAGGTACTCCTGTCGGCGGCGGAGGGTGATTTGGGGGTGCACGGCACGATTACCCTGAACCCGGCCGGCAACAATACCTTCAGCGCGCACTACGAGGGTGCGTTACCCGATACGGCAGACTTGACGGTGGCCTTGAAACTCCCCGGACCCGGCCGGCCCGTAGGGCTTCGGTTTCCCGGCTTGGTCATCGGCGGATCCGGCGGGGGCGCCGTCGAGGCCGGATGGGGCAGGACAATCGCTGTTTTCGCCGGGGTGAATCTGGTGTTCGCCCTTGGTGCGGGCGCCGTGTTCCGGGTGCGAAAACGGCGCCGGGGTCGCGCGGAGGAAGAAGGGCCGGAGATCGAGCCGGAGCAGGAGGTAATCGCCGACGAAAGCGAACAGGGTCTCTCGGAAGAAACGGCGGAAACGTCGGCGTCGCCATCCACTGAAGAGTCCGTCGGCAACGGTCCCGCGGAACAGGAGCAAACGCCGGACGACGAACCGGTTCTCCTTGAGCGGGCGGAAGAAAACGATTCAGCCGACGAGACCGACGAACCGGACAGCAGCGAACTCAAAGAGATTCCCATCGAGGAAGACGTCCCGGTGAGAGAGGCATCCGACGCGCCGGATACGCAGACGGTGGAAGATACCGCCGACGAAGACGCCGAGTCTCTCGACGAAACTATCGAGGCCCTGCTGTCGGGCCGTGACGATGGGGACGAGGGGAACGAAGAACCCGGACCCGGGTCGGCCACGGAAACGGAGCCGTCCATCGACCGGGACATCGACTCCATCGTCGATGAACTCTTCGGTGAAAACACAGGCGACGGGGATACCTCCGCCACAACCGTCGAAAAGAAGGCGCCCATGCCGGGAGACCCCGCATCGGAAAACCGTCTCCCCGGGGATACGGTCGACTCCCCCTCAGGAGAACCCACGCCATGATTGAAATTCCCCGACTGGTCTTTCTTCTTCTCCTCGAGATCCCCCTTATTTTTTTCGCCGTCATAGTTTTTCTCATCCGCTCTTCCCGGCGTACACGTACCGCGTTGCGTGACCTCGCCCAGGCCCGGGAAAACGACGGTATCGCCGAGTCCGCGGCCCGGGCCGACGAGCTGATTGCGCTCCGGGGGCGTATTCAGGAGCTGGAGACCGCCGCCCGGGATGACGCCGAGACGATCAATCGGCTTCACGCCGAAATTGAAGAGCTGAAAAACTCGGCACCCGCCCTTCCGGAGACTGAAGCAAACGAACCCGACGGGGCTCCCCCGGAGGAGCCCGCCGCGTTCACCGGTGTTGCCGAGGCCCACAAGATCCTCGTCAACCTGACCAGCGACGACGGTGCCCTCTTCGACCTGATGATGCAGGGAAATGACAGCCTGGGGCTTATCAAGGAAGGCAAAGCGGACGAGGCAACAAAGGCCTTCGGCATCTTCCTCGAGGGACTCGACCGACTGTCCGGCGACGTGGAACGGGCGCGGAACCTCCTCGAAGGAGCCGGCGGGGAGGACAGCGGGGCCGCGGCCGCCCCCCGTACTGACTGCCGCGGCACGGGGAAACCCAGCGCGTATTACATCCGCACGATCGTGCAGGAAGACGAGGAGCACCTCAAAACCCTGCGCGCCCGGATTCTGGAACTCGGAGACGCCGTGCAGGAGCTGAGCGGATACAAGGAACAGCACCCGGAACTGACGGATACCCTTGCCCGCTTCGAGGAGACCAATCGCCAGCTCGGACTCTGCATAACAACGCTGGAGCAGGAAAACGAGCGACTGAACAACGAACTGGCCAAACTCGGACAGGAGACCGGCGACGGGGAGAAAGCGACGATGCTGGAGGATTTCAACCGCCAGCTCGAGGAACGGATCGTTGAATTGGAAACGGAACTGGCCGAAAAGGAGGCAGCGCTCGAGCAGACCCGGAATAACATGCTCAAACTTGAAAAGGAATACGATACCCTTTACGGCCAGACGATGGCCCAAGGGGCGGAGAAGTGAACGGCCGGGAAAAGACGTTGGCCCGTCTTCGCCGAAGGCTACGCCGAGGCAGGCAGTCGGCGGTCGGCGGTTGGCGGTTGGCAGTTTCAATTCACCATTCACCTGTCGCACGTGTTCGAACCCGGAACCCCGAACCTTGTTCTATTCCGAGTCGCGGATTTTTTTGAGGCCGCCGGCCCCGTATTTTATGCAGGTGCAAGGTTACTGCGGAAATTCCCGGCGGACAGCCTGACCCGCCGACACGCTCGCAGGCGGGCATGCAAACAGGCGCCGATCGCAAATCGTCAATCGTAAACCATCAATCGTCAATCGCAAATCCATTTGACTCCCCCTCATGGCCTTGCTACCCTGAGGTGAGAAAGGAGGAGCCACGATGCGTATCGCTATTGTCGGACTCGGCCGCATGGGGAGCAATATGGCTCGACGGCTTGCCCGCGCCGGACACGAGGTCGTGATTTATAACAGAAGCAGCGATAAAACGAAGGCCCTTTCCGCCGAGGAATCCAATACGGTGGCGGCCTTTTCGCCGGAAGACGCGGTGGCGCTCCTGAACGCCCCCCGAATCGTCTGGCTCATGCTTCCCGCCGGCGAGGCGACCGCGGAACACGTCCGCCTGTTCGGCGATATTCTCGAACCGGGAGATCTCCTGGTAAACGGTGCGAACGACTACTACGGCGACGACAAGCGCTACGCCGACGATCTGAAGCAACGCGGTATACGGTTTCTCGACGCCGGCGTGAGCGGCGGAATCTGGGGGCTCCAGGAAGGTTACTGCACCATGGTCGGCGGCGATCGGGATGCGTTTGTCCACCTCGAACCGATCCTCAGGGATCTCGCCCCTCCCGAGGGGTATATCTATTGCGGCCCCACCGGTGCCGGGCATTTCATGAAAATGGTCCATAACGGCATCGAGTACGCCATGATGGCCGCCTACGGCGAGGGGTTCGAGCTGATCGAACGGTCCGAATACGGCACTATCGATCTTTCGGCCCTGAGTCACGTCTGGAATCGGGGGAGCGTCATCCGGTCGTGGCTCCTGGAACTTGCCGAAAGCGCCTTCCGGGACGACCCCGACCTCAGCACTATCAGCGGTTGGGTGGACGATTCCGGGGAGGGCCGCTGGACGGTACGGCAGGCCATCGAAACGGCCGTTCCCGCCCAGGTAATCACCCTCGCCCTCATGCAACGATTCCGGTCGCGGCAACAGGATCCCTTCGCCGACAGGGTTCTGGCCGCACTCCGGCAGAAATTCGGCGGCCATGGGGTAAAACCCGCCGCGGACGGAACACCCGGGACGCAACCCCATAATCCACGGCCCCGGGGTATCTGAATGGCCGGCGACAGCGCGGCTGCCCGTGGCGCCTGCGTGTGGGAACCCACGCAGGAACCGGTAACGCTGGTCATTTTCGGCGCGTCCGGGGACCTGACCCGCAGGAAACTCGTCCCGGCCCTGTTGCACCTGGCAGAGGGCGGCCTTCTGCCCCCCTGGTTCCGGGTCGTCGGCGCGGCCCGTACCGAATGGTCGGACGAAGACTTTCGAGACGCCTGCCGTTCGTTCCTGACAAGGGAATCCGGCCTTCCCGACCGGAACGCCTGGGATCGTTTTGCCGCGCGCCTTCACTACGTTCCCTGCGCCTACGGCTCGACCGATGCGGCCGCCTACGGGCCGCTTTTTAATCGCCTGTCGGACCTTGAGGCGGACGCGCCGGACAATCCCGCCCGCCTCTTCTACCTGGCCATCCCCCCGAAACTTTACGAAACGGTGATCACGGGCCTCGGGTCCTCCGCCGCACGGAATCGCGGGGCGACGCGGCGGGTGGTGATCGAAAAGCCCTTCGGTCGAGACCTTGATACGGCACGGAATCTGGACGTGCATCTGCGGCGTTATTTCAAGGAGGAAGAAATCTTCCGGATCGACCACTACCTGGCGAAGGAGACGGTACAGAATATCCTCCTGCTCCGGTTCGCAAACGAGATCTTCGAGCCCCTCTGGAATCACCGATACATAGAACAGGTACAGATCACCGCGGCCGAGACCCTGGGGGTGGAACACCGGGCGGGGTACTACGAACAGGCCGGCGTGTTCAGGGACATGTTTCAAAACCACATCCTTCAGCTGCTGGCCCTGACCGCCATGGAGGCGCCGAGCAAGATCGAAGCGGACCACGTGCGGAACGAGAAGGTGAAGGTCTTCGAAAGCATCAGGCCGATTGATCTCAACCAGGATACGGGCGACTGGGTCCTGGGACAGTACGAAGCCGGATCCGTAGGCGGCCGTGACGTGCCCGCTTATCGGGAAGAAGCCGGCGTCGCCCCCGATTCGCGTACCGGGACCTACGGCGCGCTCAGGCTCTATGTGGATAACTGGCGATGGAAGGGGGTTCCCTTTCTCCTCCGGTCAGGCAAGTGCCTCTCCCGGAGACTCACGGAGATTGCGGTGCGGTTCAGGAACGTTCCCCACATGATGTTTCGTTCCATTATCGAGGACCGCATCTCCCCGAACACCCTCGTTATGCGTATCCAGCCCGACGAGGGGGTAAGCCTTACGTTTCAGGCCAAACAACCCGGCCCCGCACTCTGTCTCCGGCCCGTGACGATGAGCTTCCGGTATGCCGACCATCCGGCGGACACCCTTAAACTCGATGCCTACGAACGCGCGCTCGTCGACTGCATAGCCGGCGATCAGATGCTGTTTGTCCGGAGCGACGGTGTGGATGCGGCGTGGCGTCTGCTTACGCCGCTTCTGAGACGGCTGGACGAAGACCGCGTGGCGCCCCGCCTCTATCCTGCCGGCACCGACGGCCCCGAAGAAGCGAACCGTCTCGTGATCAACGACGGTGGAAGCTGGCGGGCGTTACGCCCCCAGGGGGAAGAGGCGGGGGACAGACCGTAATTCAGGTATGGGCCTCGGCCCAATTGTCTCCGACACCGATCCCGACGATAAGAGGGACCGAGAGTTCGATAACGCCTTCCATCTCTTCGCGGACGATCTTCTCAACAGCACCCAATTCATCCTCCGGGACCTCAAAGAGAAGCTCGTCGTGGACCTGGAGAATACACCGGGCCTTACATCCCGCCGAGCCGATCCTGCGGTCAATTGCGAGCATGGCCTGCTTTATGAGATCCGCCGCCGTGCCCTGGATCGGGGAATTTACGGCAAGCCGTTCGCCAAGTTGACGTTTCATCCGGTTTTTCGATTGCAGTTCCGGGATCTCCCGTTTTCTACCGAGAAGAGTGCGGGTACTTCCCGTCTTTTTCGCATCGCGGATAGATTGGTCTATGTACCCTTTGACCCCCTCGTGGGTCTCGAAAAACCGTTTAATGTACCTGCGGGCTTCCGCCGGAGCGATACCCAGTTCCTTGGCAAGGCCGAACGGGCTCATACCGTAAATCACGCCGAAATTCACGGTCTTTGCCCGGCGTCGCATCTCGGCGTCCACACGGTGTTCCGGGATATTGAAGATGACCGAGGCAGTGGCCGTGTGTACGTCTTCACCCTTGGCAAAGGCCTGCACGAGACGCCTGTCCCCGCTGAGATGAGCCAGAAGGCGCAGTTCTATCTGGGAATAATCGGCGCTGAGCAGTTTCCAACCCCGTTCGGCGACGAATGCCTCTCGTACCCGTCGGCCCCAATCACCCCTGACGGGTACGTTCTGCAGGTTCGGCCGGGAACTCGAGAGCCTCCCCGTGGCCGTAGCCGCCTGATGGAAGGTCGTGTGTATGCGCCCGGTGGCGGGGTCAACCATGCGGGGAAGTACATCGATATACGTCCCCAGAAGTTTACTGAGGCTCCGGTACTCAAGTATCTCGGCGGGGAGTTCGTGCTCCGACGCAAGTTCTTCGAGGACCTCTACATCCGTCGAATACCCGGTCTTCGTCTTCTTTACGGGCGTAAGCCCCAACCGATCGAAGAGTATCTCCCGGAGCTGTTTCGGCGAATTGATATTGAATGTATCGCCGGCGAGAAAATAGATCCGCCGCTGGATGGTATCGAGGATCCGCCCTATCTCCTTCGACAGGACGGCGAGCCGTCGCTCGTCGATGCGAACCCCGGCCCGCTCCATGCCGTAGAGAACCGGGATAAGGGGAATCTCGATCTGATCGTACAAAGCCCGGATACGATCGTCAGTCAATTCCCCATCGAAAAAAACGTCGAGACCCCGTACGGCATCCGTCCGTTCCGCCGCGGCGGTTGCATCGGGGATCCCGCCGCCACCGCTGCCGGACGAAGGACGGGACGACGACGAAAGCTGTCGCCCGAGGTACGAG
>CAYYSS010000117.1:0-7932 GCA_964474325.1 uncultured Nitrospirota bacterium | reverse complement strand
CACGGCGATTACGAGGAGTACCGAACCGAACCCGAGGGCCGTTGCGAGCCCGTCCACAAAGGCGGGCCCGGGCGGGTTGGTGCGGGCAAAGGCCTCACACCGTCCCATGACGATACAGTTGGTGATAATGAGCCCGACGTAGGGCCCGAGGGCCTCGCTTACCGCGGGGAGGTACGCCTTGATCACAATATCCACCACGATCACGTAGGAGGCGATGATAAGGGTCTGGACCATCATGCGAATACGCGGCGGGGTAATATTCCGCAGGGCGGAGACCGTAAGTGACGAGAAGGCCATGGTGAAAATCAGGCCCGCGTTCATGACCAGGGTGTTGAAGACCAGATTCGTTACAGCGAGAGTGGAACAGATCCCAAGGGTATGGCGGAAAATGGGGTTTTCGTTCCAGAACCCGTTCCGGACGATATCCCGGGTTTTCGGCGGGCCGGGCACGCTAAAACTCTTCCCCCACGAGCAGGGTTTTCCTGACGTCCGCGAGTTCCCGGTTGAGAAACCGCTCGATGGCCATGCTCGTCTGGGTTGCCCCGGTGATCGCGTCGAGATCCCCGGGCGCTTCCCCGGTCCCGGGGGGGACCAGGCGGAAGAAGGCCCCGGTCGTCCGGGTCAGCGGCAGGCCCGCAAACTGCCCGCGGAACCAGGGTTCGGTCATACGGGCGCCGAGGCCGGGTGTTTCCGTATGCCGGTAGAAGTCAACGCCGAGGAGACGGGAACCGTTTTTATCCACGGCGGCCATCGCCCTGATGGGCCCCCAGAAGCCCGGGCCGCTTACTTCAAAGGCATAGCCCGTGATCTCACCGTCGGGCCCGCGGCCCTCGTACACCGTCCGGCCCCCGAGACTCCGTTCGGTAACACCCAGTTCGTATCGGGTGAGGGTCTCGTCGGAAGAACGCGCTGTGTCGAGTCCAAGGACTCCGAGCACGATGCTTTTCCGCTTGAGTTCCTCGTTTATCCGGATCCTGTCGTCAAGCCCTGTTTTTACGGCCGAGACCGCGCCCGTAAAAAGCAGGGTCAGGCAAAACATATAGAGAACCGAGAAAACCCGTTTCTTCACGCTTGAGCCTCCGCGTGCCTGCCCCGGCGGGCCTGGATTCCCCTCACCCCCCGATCAAGAACAGGTACGAGCCCGTTAAAGAGAAGGACGGCGAACATAACCCCTTCGGAGAAGTTGGAAAAACCGCGGAACAGTACGGTAACCGCCCCGATCCCCGCCCCGTAGATCCATTGCCCCTCCGGGGTCTTTGCCCCGGTTATCGGTTCGGTGGCCACGAAAGCGGCGCCGAAGAGGAGGGAGCCGGAAAAAAGAGTCTCGGCCGGCCCCGGTAGTGCTGTCGAGCCGAAGAATCCGGCGAGTTCGCTCGTGAGAGCCGCCGCTCCTATGCAGGCAAGCGGTATACGCCAGGGTGCAACCTTGCGGATCACAAGGAAAACACCGCCGAGAATCGCAAGCCAGGCCGCCGTCTCCCCCGCCGACCCCGCGGTCGCACCCGACAGGAGGTCGAACCACGGTACGGTGCCGCCGTCCCGGAGGACACGGAGGGGGGTTGCCCGGGTTATGGCGTCCGCCCCCCCGGCCCAGGCCCCGAAACCGGCGCCCGAGGAAAAGGGCTCGGTCCAACGGTTCGTCATCTGGATGGGAAACGCTACGTACAGAAAACACCGCCCGACCATGGCCGGATTAAAGATGTTCATGCCGAGTCCGCCGAAGGCCATCTTCCCAAGTGCCACCGCGACCACGACGCCGAGGGCGGCCATCCAGAAGGGCAGTGTCGGCGGAAGAGAAAGGGCGAAAATCATAGCGGTCACCAGTACGGCCGAGGTAACGGGCTTTCCTTCGCGGAAAACGAACACGGCTTCCGTGGCCGCTCCCACGGCAAGGGACACGACAAGGAGCATGAACGCGCGCCAACCGAAGAAATACACCGAAGCCACGGCAGACGGCACCAGGGCATAGCAGACCTGAAACATGTTCGTCTGCACCAGAAAACGTTTTATCGGTCCGGTCATACGTGATTCGACGGTCGCGGGCGAGGACCCGTGGAAAAGGTATTCACCGCTGATTCAAACGCAATAGTAGCATATCAATATGTTACGGAAACCCCTGGTCTTCAACTGACTCGAACAGGCCACGGGTACTCATGGATGAAACACCGGGCAAAGGAAAACTTATTGACGCAGAATCTGGCTCAGAAAAAGCTTCGTCCGGTCCGATACGGGGTTTTCGAAGAAGGCGTCCGGTGTGTTCTCCTCGATGATCTCGCCCGCGTCCATGAAGATCACCCGGTCGGCCACGGTACGGGCAAATCCCATCTCGTGGGTCACCACGATCATGGTCATCCCCTCCCGGGCCAGCTCGATCATCACGTCCAGGACCTCTTTTATCATTTCCGGATCGAGGGCCGAGGTCGGCTCGTCGAAGAGCATGATCTTCGGGTTCATGCAGAGGCTTCGGGCTATCGCTACCCGCTGTTGCTGACCCCCGGAGAGCTGTGCCGGGTATTTATACGCCTGGTCGGCGATGTGGACCCGGTCGAGCAGTTTAAGGGCCAATTCCTCGGCATCTTTCCTCGGCTGGCGACGTACCCAGGTTGGGGCGAGGATACAGTTGTCGAGGACCGTCAGGTGAGGGAAGAGATTGAAGTGCTGAAAGACCATGCCGATTTCCCGCCGGACGTGTTCAATGTTCTTCAGGTTGTCCGTAAGCTCTACGCCGTCTACCACGATCGTACCCTGCTGGTGTTCCTCGAGGCGGTTCAGGCAGCGAATGAGCGTTGACTTTCCCGATCCGGAAGGCCCGCAGATAACGATCTTTTCCCCCGGCATGACCGCGAGGTTGATGTTTTTGAGTACGTGCAGGGCGCCGAACCATTTATGGACCCCGTTCATTTCGATGATCGTCTTCATATCCCCCTGATTATCGCCCGGTCGACAGCGTCCGTTCGAGTCTCTGGCTGTACCTGGACATGCTGAAACAGAAGATCCAGTATACAAATCCGGCGAAAATATAGCCTTCGGCCGTGAAACCGATCCACGCGGGATCGGTAAACGCGGCCTGCACGATCCCGAGAAGATCGAAGAGCCCGATAATAAGTACGAGCGCCGTATCTTTAAAAAGTGCGATGAACGTGTTGACGATTCCGGGGATCACCAGTTTAAGGGCCTGGGGCATTACCACCAGCCCCATGGTCTTCCAGAAACCCAGTCCAAGGGCCTGGGATGCCTCGAACTGCCCCCGCGGGATCGCCTGAAGCCCCCCCCTGACCACCTCGGCCATATAGGCCGACTGAAACAGTACCACGCCGATTACCGCCCGGAGGAGCTTGTCGAAGTTCACGTCCTCGGGGAGAAAAAGCGGAAGCATCACGGAGGCCATGAAAAGAACCGTAATGAGGGGTACGCCTCGCCAGAACTCAATAAACCCGATACTCAGGTACCGGATAACCGGCAGACGGGATCGTCGTCCGAGGGCCAGCATGACGCCGAACGGCAGGGAGGCGGCGATCCCCACGACGGCAATCGTCAGCGTGAGCATGAGCCCGCCCCAGCGGGCGGTCTCCACCGGGGGCAGGCCCAGGAGGCCGCCGGCAAGCAGAACGAATGCTATGAAGGGAAAGCCGGCCAGAACGACTATATTGACGTACGTCCGGCCCCGGGCGAGGCCCGAAGCAAAGTACCCCAAAAGGGCGGCAAGAAGAACGACGACCGTGTTGATACGCCACTGCTCCGCCACCGGATAGAACCCGTAGAGGAACTGGTTCAGGCGCACCTTGACGAAGACCCAGCAGGCCCCGCCTTCGCCGCACGCTTCCCGCGTTGCGCCGGACCAGGCCGCATCGATTACCAGCCAGCGAAAAAGCGGCGGGAAGACGATCCCGAGAAACGCAACGCCCATGATCGTAAGGGCGGAGTTCAAGGGGGAGGAGAAAAGATTGTCTCTGACCCAGGCGACCGGGCCGACCACCTGTCGGGGCGGAGGGAGGGCTGTACCGTTTCCACCGGAACCGGTCATCCGAGACCTCCGATGAGTGCGATCCGCCGGTTGTACCAGTTCATGAACCCCGAGATCGCCAGACTGATCGCTAAATAGACCCCCATGGTTATAGCGATGACTTCCACGGCCTGGCCGGTCTGATTCAGGGTTGTCCCGGCGAATACGGAAACGAGGTCAGGGTACCCGATCGCCGCGGCCAGGGAGGAGTTTTTCGCCAGGTTGAGATATTGACTGGTCAAAGGGGGAACGATAACCCGCAGAGCCTGGGGAATGACGACCAGGCGCAGGGAGAGTCCCGGGGAAAGTCCGAGAGAGGCCGCGGCCTCCTTCTGTCCCTTCGGCACCGCGAGGATACCGGCCCTGACGATTTCCGCGATAAATGCGGCGGTGTAGAGCGAGAGGGCGACGAGGAGGGCGACGAGTTCCGGAATAAGCACAAGCCCGCCGGTGAAGTTAAAACCCGCAAGGTAGGGTATGTCCCAGGAAAGAGGGGTGTCAACCAGGAAGAAGACGCCTGTCGGCAGCCCCAGAAAGACCCCAAGTGCGACCGGCACGGCCGGAAAATGCCGGCCCGTACGTCGCCGGCGGCGACGGTTCCAGGAGATAAGGCCCACTGCCGTCACGGCCGCAAAAACGACGGCAAGGGAGACGAAGCGAAAACCCTCGCCGAAAACCGGGGCGGGCACGTAGAGACCCCGCACGTTCAGAAAAACAGCGCCGAAAGCGCCGAGGCTTTGCCGGGGGCCGGGAAGCGTTCGGAGGACGGCAAAATACCAGAAGAAGATCTGAAGCAGAAGCGGGATGTTCCGAAAGGCCTCGATATAGATGGTTGCGAGACGGGCGATGAGCCAGTTGCTCGAAAGCCGGGCAACACCCACGACGAAACCGAGTCCCGTTGCGAAGACGATGCCCAGGGCGGAGACGACCATGGTGTTGAGGAGGCCCACCAGAAAGACGCGCCCGAAGGTGGACGATTCGTTGTAGTCGATAAGATGCTGAATGATCCCGAAACCGGCCTCGGTGGAAAGAAACCCGAAACCGGTGGCGATACCCCGCTGGCTGAGGTTGTGGACGGTATTAAGAACAAGAAACCACGCGACCCCAATTACCGCAAGCAATACGATTCCCTGAAAAATAAGCCCTCGAAACCGGGAATCGTTCCACAGGGCGGACGGGCCTCCGTAGCCGGCTCGGTTTCTGCGGAAATTCACAAGACGTCGTTGATCACGGGGCCGGGGAGCGGGCCACCGCTCCCCGGCGTACTTCTTCAGATTTCTTTATCGTACGGGGGGGGCGTACTGAAGGCCGCCTTTGCTCCAGAGTTGGTTAAGGCCCCGGGCGATCTTAAGCGGTGTCTGCCCGCCGATATTTCTCTCAAACATCTCGCCGTAATTGCCGACCTGGCTGATAATGCGGTAAGCCCAGTCGTTCGAAAGGTGCAGGCCCTTGCCGAGACTCCCTTCGACCCCGAGCAGACGCCGAATGGCCGGGTTCGTGGACGATCTCATTTTCCCCGCGTTCGCCTTGGTAATGCCGAGTTCTTCGGCGTTGACCATCGCAAACAGCGACCACTTTACGATATTAAACCAGACGTCGTCGCCCTGGCGGACCACCGGGCCAAGGGGCTCTTTCGAGATTACTTCCGGCAGTACGACGGCGCCCGCCGGATCGGAGAGCTGTATCCGCAGAGCGTAGAGCTGGGACTGGTCCGACGTAAAAACGTCACACCTGCCCGCATCGAAGGCCTTGGCGGTCTCCTCGGTCTTTTCAAAAACGACAGGCGTAAATTTCATGCCGTTCGCGCGAAAGTAGTCACCCACGTTGAGTTCCGTGGTGGTGCCGGCGTGCATGCAGATAGACGCACCGTTGAGTTCCTTGGCGCTTTTCACCCCGAGGGCCTTTTTCACCATAAACCCCTGGCCGTCGTAGTAGACGACCCCGGCGAAGTTCAGGCCGAGGGAGCTGTCCCGGGTCAATGTCCACGTGGTGTTGCGGGAAAGGATGTCGATTTCTCCGGATTGAAGTGCCGTAAACCGTTCCTTGGCCGTAAGCGGGGTAAACTTGACTTTGTTGGCGTCGCCAAGGACTGCCGCGGCGACCGCACGGCAGAGATCTACATCGAGGCCCTTCCAGTTCCCCTTATCGTCTGCGTTCGAAAACCCCGGAAGTCCCGTGTTGACCCCGCACTGGACAAACCCCTTTTTCTTTACCTGGTCGAGGGTGCCGCCCCCGAACGCCGTGCCCGCAAGCGCTACCGAAAAAAGTACGAAGAGTGCAGTCGTGAAAATACGTTGTTGTACTGTCATAGTGAATCCTCCATTATGTGAAAAAATATCCTTCCGCCGTACCCCCACGGTATACGCGGAAGGGGAGTGGTCCCGTCTCGAGCCTGCCCGGCCTGACCGGCCGTGTCCTACGTCTGCGGATACCGCTTCGTTGACGGCTCCGCTGGAGCGTTACGACGATTGCTTCACGGCGGTCTTTTTCGTCCTTGTCTTCTTTCTTACTGTTTTCCGCTTGGGTTTCTTTACCGCCCCAGGGCCTTCGAGTTTAGCAACCCGGGCCTGCAGTTTGTCGATCTTCTTTATCCGCGCCTTGACCCGACGATCCTCGAGGGGGTTTTTTTCGCTGTCTTTCAGGCCGTAAATCAGTCCGCCCAGTTCGCCGATTTCCCGATGGATATCGGTCTTGAGATCAAAAACCTTATACCGTTTCTTGCCCTCCTGCGTAAGTTGATCGACTTTTCTGGCCGCAAACCGGGAACCGTCTTTTACCGCGGCAATCCCTTCGCCCCAGGCCTTCTCGAGATCCTTTTTCACGTTTTCCCAAAAGTCCATGCACCGAACCTCCGTTGATAATATATATTCTGGACGTAGCGTTCAACCCCCAGAGTAGCAGAGTTTTTGCCGGATCCCAACGGAAAATTACAGGCCCCGCCGTTGTCCGAAGTGCGGGATCCGGGGCCCGTAACGACATGGCCGCACCAAACGCCGGCGCCGGCTCCCATGGATACCGGGCTCCCTGGTATAATCCGCTGATGCCCGAAGAACAGCAAAAAAAAGTCGTCTGTACCAATAAGAAGGCCTATCACGATTATCATGTGAGTGATAAGCTGGAGGCGGGGATTTCTCTTACCGGGACCGAGGTCAAGTCTCTTCGGGAAGGCAAGGCGAATCTTAAGGAATCGTACGTTCAGATCAAGGCCGGCGAGGTGTTTCTCGTTGGGTGCCATATAAGTCCGTACAGTCACGGCAATATTTATAACCACGACCCCGTCCGCCAGAGGAAGCTCCTGCTTCACGCATCGGAGATCAGACGCCTCGAAGCCAAAGTGGCCCAGCGGGGCTTTACTTTACTGGCACTGAAGATATACTTTACAAGGAGAGGGAAGGCCAAGGTCGAGCTGGGTCTCGGCCGTGGAAAAAAGCTCTATGACAAGCGGGAGGCACTGAAGGAAAGGGCTACCAAGAGGGAAGTTGAGCGGGCGATGAAAGCGGGCGCGTAGCCGCCGGCGGCCCGCCGGATATTTCTTACCCCAAGATGGGGGCGACCGGTTTCGACGGGGGTTGTTGAAGCTTGGGAAGCATGCCGAGGTCCGTCGCCTCGTAAAAAGGCGGAACTTTTTAAACGCCAACAACGAACTGGCACTCGCGGCGTAAGCCGCATGTCCCGCCGGGGGAGCCTGGACCCTGGATGGGGCACCGACTACAGGCTGGTCTTCGGGGAGCCGTTTCCGGCCCTGGAGACGAGATCAAGGAAACTGGGCGAACGGGAAGCCTGCCTGAGGGCGCCCCGGGAGCCGAGATCTAAAACACAGGCTAAGCATGTAGATGCCTAAGTGGATCACTTCCGGACGGGGGTTCGACTCCCCCCGCCTCCACCATTTGAAAAAAGACAACCCGTCTCTCCGGGGTCATTCTCCGGGA
>CAYYSS010000116.1:0-7987 GCA_964474325.1 uncultured Nitrospirota bacterium | reverse complement strand
TTCGTGGCGTCTGCGGTACGGTGCCCGGACCCGTTCGCCGTTTCAGGAGTGTAGTAGCCGTGCGTATTTTTTTGATCCCACCGGCCCCTTCTCCAAGAATCTTTAGCAACGTTAAGGTTTACATTCGTAACGACACGCGGGCAGGCTCCGGGGTGCCGCCGGATTTTTTGCGAAAAGTCAATGGGTCGCCGAAACTATCGGAAAAGATCCGCCTGCTTCTTAACGAAACAAACAGGTAAGGTTAAAAACGGTACATGATCTGTGTAAATGTTACTTTCTGTAATATTGGAAACGGCGTATGGAATAAACGGGAAGCTGGAGAATTTCTATAAAATATGCGTTATTTAAGGTCGGTCGACGCGGTCCGGCATTTGTTTCGAGTACGGCATGCGTATTGCAAAAGAGCGAGGACCACGATAATAATGCGGCGAGCCGTTTCTCCGAACGGTTACGGTGCGTCGTCGATTCGATAGAAGAGTGGATGGAATGGCGTCCGGAACTTGTTTTGGGCGAACGGAACGCGGGGTTATCTCGACGACTAACTTGAAAAGATGAAGGAGGTATGACTGCATGGCAGACGAAAGTGGGGCAAAAGAAGTCTATCCGGTTCCCGAGGCGACCCGGGAGCGGGCGTTTATCAAGAGCCGGGAAGAGTACGAGAAGCTTCATAAAGAATCTCTCGACGATCCCGAAGGATTCTGGGGGCGGATAGCGGAAGAGTATGTTACGTGGTCGAAGAAATGGGACAAGGTTCTGGACTTCAAGTTCGGCGAATCGGCTCAGGACCTGTATATAAAGTGGTTCGAGGGTGGGAAATTAAATGTTTCCTACAACTGTCTGGACCGCCATCTGGAAAAACGGGGGGACCAGGTTGCCATTATCTGGGAAGGCAACGACCCTAATGTCGATAGGAAAATAACCTACAAAGAACTGCACGAACAGGTCTGTAAGTTTGCAAACGTACTCAAGGCCAACGGGGTCAGGAAAGGCGACCGCGTCACGATTTACCTCCCCATGATTCCGGAACTGGCGGTTTCCATGCTCGCATGTACCCGGATCGGGGCAATTCATTCGATCGTTTTCGGCGGCTTCTCCGCCGACGCCCTCCGGGACAGGATCCAGGACTGCGGTTCGAAGCTTGTCATTACCTGCGACGGAACCTATCGGGGCAAGAAGGCCGTGCCTCAAAAAGACAACGCCGATAAAGCCGTGTCCCAGTGTCCCGGTGTGGAAAAACTCATCGTTGTCAAAAACGTGGGGGACCAGATCGCCTGCGACTTCACGGCAAAATGCACCTGGTGGGACGACGAGATGGCGAAGGTCGATGCCGATTGCCCGGCGGAGGACATGGACGCGGAAGACCCGCTTTTTATCCTTTATACCTCCGGATCCACGGGTAAGCCAAAGGGCGTGATGCACACCACCGGCGGCTATCTCACATACGTGGCGTTCACCCATAAAATGATCTTCGATTATCACGACGGGGACATTTACTGGTGTACGGCGGATATCGGCTGGATTACCGGACACAGCTATATCACCTACGGTCCTCTGTGCAACGGCGCGACCACGGTCATGTTCGAAGGGGTGCCCACGTATCCCGACCCGAGCAGGTTCTGGCAGGTCTGCGATAAGCATAAGGTCAACATCTTCTACACGGCCCCCACGGCGATCCGGGCCATTGCGAGAGAAGGCGAAGACTGGGTCAAGAAGACCGACCGGAGTTCCATACGCATCCTCGGTACGGTCGGTGAGCCCATTAACCCCGAGGCCTGGCACTGGTATCACCGGGTGGTCGGCGGGGGCAAACTCCCCATTGTGGACACCTGGTGGCAGACCGAAACCGGCGGTATTCTGATCACCCCTCTGCCCGGAGCAATCGATCTCAAACCCGGCAAAGCGACGCTGCCGTTCTTCGGGGTCGAACCCTGCATTGTGGACGACCAGGGGAACGAACTTGAGGGCGTCTGCGAGGGGAAACTCTGCATAAAGCGTACGTGGCCGGGTCAGATGCGGGGTGTGTATGGCGATTCGGAACGGTTCTTCAACACGTACTTCGTCCAGTACCCGGGCAAGTACTTCACCGGCGACGGTGCACGCCGCGACGAAGACGGTTACTACCAGATTACGGGCCGTGTCGACGACGTGATCAACGTCTCGGGGCACCGTATGGGCACCGCCGAAGTTGAATCGGCCCTGGTTTCCCACGAAACCGTCGCCGAGGCCGCTGTCGTGGGCTTCCCCCACGATATCAAGGGGCAGGCCATCTACGCCTACGTAACGCTGAACGCGGGTATCGAACCATCCGACGGGCTTAAGAAAGAACTCGTCCAGCACGTCCGCAAGGAGATCGGACCTATTGCCACGCCGGAAAAGATCCAGTGGGCGCCGGGACTCCCCAAGACCCGGTCAGGAAAGATCATGCGGCGTATTCTCCGGAAGATCGCTGAAGGCTTTACCGACAAGGAAGCCTTTGGCGATACGTCGACCCTCGCAGATCCCTCGGTGGTCGACCAATTGGTGGAGAACCGTCAGTAACGGTTTCCCTCGGGAGGTTTCTCCCAGCAATCCCTTTCCTCGGAGGGCTTCGGCCCTCCATTTTTTTTAAGAGGAATCGACTTCGTTTACCCATTTCCCAAGGACCACGAGGGCCTGTTCGCGGTTCGTGATATGGCCGAGGAGGATTTCGTTCTCGATCCGTTTGAGGAGCATCCCCATCCGGGGGCCCGGTTTCAGGCCGAACGTTTTTGCCAGATCGTGCCCGCTGACAAGTCGCGGGGCGGACATCCGGGGTTTCACCATGTCGTGATATTTCTCGATAAGACCGCGACAGAAGCGTTCCATCCGTTCCGCACGGCCCGCCGAACGGGGACCCCGGGCCGACCGCCGGTCCGCAATCGTCAGGAGAAAAAGTGCGTGAACGTCCTCTCCCCACCGTGCGAGCCAGCGAAGGGGGGTCGAGGGCCGCAATCTGCCCTGCCGGGACGCGTCTTCGAGAAAAAGGAATCCCAGGTGGTTTCTGACCAGAAATCTCAGCAGGCGGCCTTCTTTTGTGGAAAACGACCAACGGGGGAGGGCGTCGATCAGCAGCTCTTCTCCGAGACGCTCGTGGCGGTGAAAGGTCATTCTGCCTTCCGGGGAGAGACACGCGGCCGGAGCCTTGCCGATGTCGTGGATAAGGGCCGCGGTCTTGATCACCGCCGACCGCCACGGTTCGTCCGACAGGTAGGCGGCAACCGCCTTCCACGCTTCCGGCGCATCCGGAAGTCCGATCGCCAGAAGGTCCTCCAGTTCCCGAAGCGTAGCCGAGGAGTGATCGAAGACGTCGAGGTGGTGGTAGGCGTTCTGGATGAGAGACCGGCACGGCGCCAGTTCCTTCCAGAGAACGAAAAGTACACCGTCGTCTGCCATCCGGTCTATCGACGGGGAGGAGTGTGGCGCGCCCAAAAGAAGCCTCCACTCGTCGGTTCGTCGTTCCGGTGCGGTTGTCTTCAGCAGTGGGGCGTATTCGGTGAGCGCCCGGCGGGTCTCGGTCTCGATACGAAAGCCCAGGACCGCCGAGAAACGGTAGGCCCGGAGTACGCGCAGGGGGTCTTCTTTGAGATTGGTCGCGTTCAGCATACGCAGGCGCCGTCGGCCGATGTCCGCGCGACCGCCGAAGGGATCGATAACGTAGGAGGGAGAAGCGTCGGGCCGTCGTGCCATGGCGTTTATGGTGAAGTCCCGTCGGGCCAGGTCGGCGTAGATGCCGTCGGGGTGGAGTCGCGAAAAATCGAACACGGCCTCCTTCGTAACGACCCGATGGATACCGCGGGGGGCATCCAGGGCTACGGCGGTTCCTCCCGTGTCGGCGAAGTCCCGGGAGACCTCTGCAGGATCCCCGTCCACCGCCACGTCCACGTCGCGTGAGGAAAGACCGAGAATCTCGTCGCGTACGGTACCGCCGACCAGAAAAGTTCTGCCGAGGAGACCGCGACGACGGAGAAAATCGACTATCCGGTTACGGGGATCCACACCGGGGCCGCCAGACGCCTCGGGTCCTATCTTGATAAGGCGTCACGGGTAATTCGCTCGGCCAGCCGGATCAGGTGATCCGTCTCTTCTTCGGAACGGCTCTCTACGTAGAACCTGACTTTGGGCTCTGTTCCGGACGGCCGTATGAGAAACCAGGATCCGTCGTCCAGAACAACCTTCGTACCGTCCACAGTGACGACATCGGCAACGGTTCGGGAAACCGGTCCTACTTCGACCACGGCACCGGGAATGAGATGGTCCCGCACCGCCCCCAGTTTCTTCTTTAAAGCGGCACCCGTGTCCCGACGGTCGACGGCGATGCCCGCCCGTTCAGGGTAGAAATGGCCGAATGTATCCTCTATCTCGTCGAGGTAATCGCCGATATTCTTACCCGTGCGCGCCATCATCTCGAGGGCCAGGAGAAGACCGAAGGTGGCGTCTTTTTCCAGGGTATTGCCAAAGGCGGAAATGCCGTCGGATTCCTCATAGGTGACCACGGCACGGGGTTCGCTCTCCGGAAGCATATAGGGCCTGAAATTCTTGAATCCCACCGCCGTCTCCACTACGGGTACACCGAGGCCTTTGGCCACGGCGCTGCCGAAATTGCTTGTGGCGACGGACTTGACAAGGGTACCGTTACGGTCCTTTTTCGTGCAGAGAAAATGGAGCGCCAGCGCCCCGAAATGGTTCATCGTAATGTCGCGGCGGCCGTCGGTAAAGCGGATTCTATCGCCGTCGGGGTCCATGATCACGCCGAGTTTCAGGCTGTGGCGGGCCGCACCGAGGGCCTCCACGACTCCCTGGAGGTTGGCGGCCGAAGGTTCGGGCGCCACGCCGCCGAAGAGGGGGTCATCCGTGGTCCGCAGGGTCTTAAGCCACGGGCCTTCGCCGAAAAGGGCCTCCGGCCGTCCCCGAGTCGCCCCGTGGATGTGATCGACAACCAGGAGGACGTCCTGTTCCCGGAGAAACCGCCGAATGAGAACAAGATCGATGAGATTTCGTTCCGCCAGAAACTCGCGATAGAGCCCTACGGGATCGATGGGAATCGTCAGGGCCGCACGTTCGCTGCGGATTTCCGCATTGTTTTCGGATAATCGATTTGCGGTCTCGGCGACTACCGACGTGATCTCGGGCCCGGCCGGCCCCCCGTCACGGGGATTGAACTTGAGCCCCGACCAGTTGGCCGGATTATGACTCGGGGTGAGGTTGATCGAACACGCAGCACCCGTCCGCTCGATGGCCGCCGAGAGCTCCGGAGTCGTGGCTTCGCCCGCGTAGAGCGAGGGGATCCCCCGCGCCCCGAAGATCCCCATGATCTCCCGGGCGAATTCCGGTCCCAGAAAACGGTTGTCGTGCCCGACAACGACGCCCCGACGGCGTACGTCGTCCGGTCCCGCAACCCCCAGGGCCGACTGCAATGCCGGGTCTTCGGTGAGTACCACGTCGGAAAGCGCGGTTGCTACGATCCGGAGGTTGTGAAACGTGAAATCGGACCCGGTTTCTCCCCGCCAGCCGGAGGTGCCGAATGCGATCGGCGCCGGGTCCGTATTCCGCCTTGCCTCGTCCGCAATAAACGGAAGAAAGTCGTGCCCCGGGATTTCGTCTTTAAGGGCCGCGGTCCAGCAGGCGCGGGCGTCGGCAAACCTTTTTTCCATGCAATCTGCTCCCTTTCACTGTGTACGTCGGCAAGTTTTCTCGTCGATCATTATAGCAATACGCCACCTGGAGAACAGCGGGATTATAATAGAGGCAGTAGAGGCCGATAAGGACGGGAAGGACGCGGGAGGTAGAAACACGTGGCGGACAATAAGCGGGATCTGGACGAACATACCCTGACGAAAGACCGGGAGGAGACACAGACTCCCCGTTTGTTCAAGGTATTACTCCATAACGACGACTATACGACTATGGACTTCGTCGTTGAAGTGTTGAAACGGGTCTTCCGGAAAACACAGCCGGAGGCCATGCACATCATGTTGAGTGTGCATCATAAAGGAACCGGTATTGCGGGGGTATACTCCCGGGAGGTGGCCGAGATGAAGATCAATCAAGTCCACTCGCTCGCCCGGGAGCACGAGCATCCCCTGCGGTGCAGTATGGAACGGGAGTAGTCGTTATGTCCGCGATTTTTCTCGAAAGTGCGAAAAAGTCTCGGACCGTGTTCCCGGAACCTTGCTTTGGGCGGGGCTCCGGTGCCGCGTTGGAAAAAAAGGGAGAAAACCCGGCGGCGCATGCGGCCAGGAGCCGATGAGGCACGGGTGACAAGGTACGCAACGATATGGGAATCATCAGCAAAGAAGTAGAGATCGCATTTTCCGTAGCGGCGACTCACGCCATCTCCGAACGGCATGAATTCATCACCCTGGAACATCTCCTGTCCGCGCTAATGCTGGATCAAGAGACCGGACACGTGGTGAGCGAGTGCGGCGGCGATCCCCAGGCCGTGCGGGAGCGGATAGAAGACTATCTCAAGGAGTCGCTGCCCCTGGTGCCGGACGATCAGACGGTGGAACCGGAGCCCACCCTGGCATTTCAGCGGGTCGTGCAGAAGGCGATTCTCCGGGTACAGGGAGCCGGACGGGACCAGGTGCTGGGAAGTGACGTACTCGTTACACTCCTTGAAGAACCCGATTCCCATGCGGCGTATTTCCTCCAGCAGGAGGGCATAACGCGGCTCGACGTGGTCTCCTATCTCGCCCACGGAATAACGGATTCTTCCGGATCCATGGGTGAGGGCCGGGGGGAGCCGCGGGAGGTTGCAGGACAGCCCCGGGAGAAAGGAGGGGTGGTAAGCCCCCTCGAGGCGTATACGGTCGATCTCGTCGCCCTGGCTCGGAAAGGGGGGATCGATCCCATTGTGGGCCGGGCGGCGGAACTCGACAGGACCGTGCGTACCCTATGCCGCCGGAGAAAGAATAATCCGTTGTTTGTGGGTGACTCGGGAGTGGGAAAGACCGCTATGGCCGAAGGACTGGCCCTTCGTATCGCGGACGGGCAGGTACCCGAACCCCTTCGGGAGGCCTCGCTTTACTCCCTTGATATGGGCGCCCTCCTTGCCGGGACAAAGTATCGGGGTGACTTCGAACAACGTTTAAAGGGCGTTGTCAGCGAACTCGAGAAGAACGAAAACGCCATCCTTTTCATAGACGAGATTCATACGATCGTCGGGGCGGGCGCTACGTCCGGGGGGTCCCTGGATGCGTCGAATCTCCTCAAACCCTCCATGCAGGCAGGTAGGATTCGATTCATCGGGTCGACGACCCACGAGGAATTCAGGAATCACTTCGACAAGGACCGGGCCCTCGCGCGGCGTTTCCAGAAGATCGATATCGGGGAGCCGACCGCCGACGAGACCCACGCGATCCTCAAAGGACTCAAGAGCCGGTACGAGGAGCACCACGGGGTCCGGTTTACCGAATCCGCGCTTCGGGTGGCGGTGGATCTTTCCGCGCGGCATATCGGCGATCGTAAACTGCCGGATAAAGCAATTGACGTGATCGACGAAGCGGCCGTAGCGGTCCGCCTGGCCCCGGGCAGGAAAGGCCGCTCCACGGTAACGCCGAAGGATATCGAGAAGATCGTCGCGTCCATAGCACGGATTCCAAGCCGGTCCGTATCCCGGGGTGACCGTGAGAGCCTCAAGGAACTCGAAAAAGAACTTAAAAACGTGGTGTTCGGACAGGACAAGGCCGTAGAAGCGGTGGCGTCGGCGGTGAAACTCGCCCGGGCGGGTCTTACCCGGCGAGGGAAACCGGTGGGATGCTATCTCTTTGCCGGGCCCACCGGGGTGGGAAAGACGGAAGTTTCGCGCCAGCTTGCCCGTATCCTGGGGGTCCATTTCGCCCGTTTCGACATGAGCGAATACATGGAACGCCACGCGGTGTCCCGGCTGATAGGCGCGCCGCCGGGATATGTGGGGTTCGATCAGGGCGGGCTTCTCACCGAGGAGATCAAACAGCATCCCTATACGGTT